>SKHH01000137.1 GCA_007117055.1 Lishizhenia sp.
CTACGGGTGCAACAACTTTAGACTTCGCCTTTGATATTCATACCGATATTGGACTTTCCTGTTTAGGAGCAAAAGTGAACAATAAGCTTGTTCCGTTGAGTCATCAATTAAAAAATGGACATCAAGTAGAAATCATTACTTCTTCCAAACAAAAACCAAACGAAGAATGGTTGAAGTTTTGTGTAACTGCCCGAGCGAAACAAAAAATAAAAGGTGCGTTAAACGAAGAGAGAAAGCGTATAGCATTGGACGGGAAAGAAATTTTAATGCGTAAATTCAAACAGCATAATATAAATTTCACCTCTGAGAATTTAACGATACTTGAAAAGTATTTCCATACGGCAACAACTACAGATTTATACATTCGTATCGCAAAAGGTAAATTAGATTTAGCCAAGTTACGATCGATTAAAAGTGTAGCCGGTAATTTGCAGTTAGAGAAAAAAGAAACCTCTTCTAAAATCAAGGATGCTCCTTCCATTCAAAAGCGCATTGATAAAAAGAAAGATACTTTAATTATAGGAGAGGAATTTAATAATATTCAGTACGCGTTTGCTAAATGTTGTAATCCACTTCCCGGGGATTCTGTTTTTGGATTTATTACAATCAACGACGGAATTAAAATTCATAGAACCACTTGTCCGAATGCCGAGCACTTGATGTCTAAAATGAATTATCGCTGTATTAGCGCACATTGGAAGGCAGAGGAAGTGAAAGAACATATTGCAAAACTGCGTCTAATTGGTATTGATGATATAGGGATAGTAAATAAAATCACCCAAATTATTTCCTTTCAACATAATGTGAATATGAAATCCATCAGTTTCGAATCGAAAGATGGTATTTTTGAGGGTAAAATTCAGGTGTATGTCTTAGACAAACTGCATTTGGACGAACTTATTTCAAAGTTTGAATTATTAGAAGGAATAAAACGAGTAGAAAGATGGGACGAAGCACAGGAAGAAACCATCGATGAAGAAGAAGAACACCTACCATAACACAACAAATTGGGTTTATGCTTGTTTGTAATTTTATATTTTAGCATTTCATGAACTATAGATACTTAATAGCTTTTGCATTTATCATTTCTATTTGTGTTTTTCTTGATCTTTATACCTGGTATGGATTGAAAAAAACGGTAGAACCACGTGTGTTTAAATTTTTTAAATGGTTTATTCCTGTTTCGACTTTTCTGTTTTTTATTGGTTTTATTTGGAGTTTTTACCGTTCTGGTCAAGGGGTGCATAATGCGAGTTACGGACTTAATCTTCTTGTTGGTTTTACCTTTGGTGTTTTTTTAGCTAAACTGTTGATTGCAACCCCTTTTTTACTGGAAGATCTTGTGCGATTCTCGGTGTATCTGTTTAAGAAGATTACGGCTACAAGTGGAACGGAAGTAAATGTGCCTAGTAGGAGGGAATTCGTCCGTAACATTTCTTTGGCCTTAGCTGCTATACCGCTTACAGGTACAATTTATGCCATTACAAGAGGTAAATATAATTACCAAGTAGTCGATTTGGCTTTAAAATTCAAATCGTTACCACGTGCTTTTGATGGATTAAAAATAGTTCAATTTACGGATTTTCATGCGGGTAGTTTTGATGATTTTAATGCCGTTGAAAAAGGTTTAGCACTAATTAATGAACAACAACCCGATATAGTAGTTTTTACAGGAGATTTGGTGAATAACCGTTCGGAAGAAGCATTGCCATTTATAGAAATGCTACGAAAAATTGAAGCGCCCATGGGAAAATATGCTATTTTGGGGAATCACGATTACGGTGATTATCGTCCATTTGAAACGCTTAAGGAGAAAGAGGAGGATTTTGAATTGATCCACGACATCTATAAGCAAAGTGGTTTTCAACTTTTAAAAAATGAGTCGGTAAGTTTTGAAAAAAATGGAGAACGAATTCACCTCGGCGGAATGGAGAATTGGGGAAACCCACCCTTCCCACAATATGGTGATTTGAGTAAAACGACAGAAAATATTCCAGAAGGCGATTTCACAGTGTTGCTGTCACACGATCCTGATCATTGGGAGTACGAAGTGAGAACGCATAATAAGAAAATTGATTTAACCTTGAGCGGTCATACGCATGGTGCTCAATTTGGTGTCGATATTCCTGGTTGGAAATGGAGTCCTGTGAAATACAGGTATCGTCGTTGGTTAGGACACTATCAAGAAAACGAACGCCATTTATATGTAAGTAAAGGGTTTGGTTTTTTAGGATTCCCTGGTAGAATTGGTATGTCTCCAGAAATTATTTCCATCGAATTAAAGGCAGAAAAAGTCTAGTTTTCACCAATTACCTTCACTAATGTGAGTGCTTTGTTTTCTGTTTCGTTCCACTCTTCCATAGGGCTAGAATCGTTTGTGATACCTCCTCCTAAGTATAACCAACATTCGTTTTTTGCGTATTCCATGCAGCGCAAGTTTACGTAACTTTGAATGTAATCTTTGTTTTTTAGTCCGATTATACCCGTGTAGAGTTTTCGGTTATGCGGTTCTTTTTGTGAAATTAATTTAGCGGCCTTTTCTGTCGGAACTCCACAAACGGCGGGAGTAGGGTGTAGCACTTGAATTAATTCGGACCATTTATCACTCTTTAAAGGAAATTTAAAATCGTTTTTAAGGTGATATACGGCTCCTGTAAAAAAGGTATGAGGCGCTTCTGTTTGAATACGATTGTTAGGGACAAATTGAAGTAGTTTTTTGTGAATGTAATCACTCACATAGCCTTGTTCTTCTTTTTCTTTTTGACGCCATTCGATGTGTTTTTCATTTTTAGTGCCAGCTAAAGCGGTGGTTCGTAATTCTTGTTCTGTTCCGCTGATTAATATCTCAGGGGTAGCACCAATCCATGTCCCAAATGATGCGTCAGAAATACAATAGACTAGCGCATTAGCAGCGTATTTTTCGCATAAAGTATTAAATATTTCAGCGATGCTCAATTGCGTTTTTACTTGTTTGACTCTCGAAAAAATAGCTTTCTGAATTTCTTGTTGCTTCATTTCATGTTGGAAACCGTTTAACCTTTCTAAGTACTCCTGTTTCGCAATAAAATGAGGAATAGTATCAGTTCTGTGAAATTCTTGAACGTCTGAAATAGTATCAACGGTTTTACTTTGAGCAAGGTCAAAAGCGTACACATGCTGTTTTAAAAAGTCGGTGACAAAAAAGGATGGTTCAGGCAATTTGTCTAAGTTGGAATCACTCCAAATTCCGACTCTTATAACTTCAGGTTCATTAGGGAACTTATACGCTAATACGCCCATGTTACTTTTTTCTAGGAACAATCATCACTGTTAAACGACCTGTACAAACTAATTTTCCTGTAGCTTCATCTGTGAGGTCTACTTGCCACACGTGCGTGCGTTTTCCAGCATGAATTACTTTTCCAACGGCTTTTACGATTCCTGAAGTCATGCTGCCAATATGGTTTGCGTTGATTTCCAAACCTACGGGAGCTTCATTATCTAAATCCACCAGTAGTGAAGACCCCATGGACCCAACACTTTCAATTAATGCGGCACTAGCTCCTCCATGGAGGAGCCCCAGCGGCTGGTGTGTTTTTTCGTTTACCGGCATGGTGCAAACGACATAATCGTCTCCAATTTCTATGCACTTCATGTCTAATAACGACATCAATGTTTTACCACTCATTTGGTTGATAATCGCAGGGTCTACTTTTTTAAGCATACTAATTTTAATTTATTGATAGACAAAATTCTTCTTGCTTTTGTTTAGGAAACACCATGTAATCGTAGAAGAATTACCCAAAACACAGGTAGTGTTAACCCAATAATCATGATGAATTTTATCAGTAAATGAAATGTTTTAAATTGACTTGGAATGTTTGCTTTTACACCTAGGAATAACGCAATAATTAACACGATAGCTGCTACTAAAATAGGAATGAAAGCAAGTAGTGTGAGTATATTTTCATTGTGGTAAGCATAGATTAAAAAAGAAGTAAAGAAAATTGGAGTTACGAGTAATATGAGTACAATGCGTTTCGATTTTCGAATACCAAGGGTCAAAGGAAGCGTTTTAGCATTTAAAATTTTGTCCCCCGGAATATCTTCGATGTCTTTGGTTATTTCTCTTGCCCAATTTAAAAAGAAGGCAAATAAAGCCATACCTATGGAAATGTAGATGGGGTATTGCTCAACTGAAGATAGTCGAAAAGGATAATAGGTCGTGAGTGTATCTCCATCCAAATGTTGGTTGTAATAGATTCCGACAAGAATGGGAACGAATGCAGTTAACACGGCAATTGTAACATTTCCCATTACTGCTGTTCTTTTTAATTGCATGGAATAAAAAACAAGTAAGTTGATAGAGAGCAGGTGTATAAACAAATACCAAAATGTTTCAAAAAGATAGCTCAAATAAGCTGCAATTGTAAAAGCGATCAAATTGATAAGCCAGTGTAAAACAATTCCCCATCTTCGTTTAATATGCTTTCCAATAACAATTGTTTTTGGTCGGTTGATACGGTCTGCCTTTACATCAAAATAATCATTAATGATGTTTCCCGCTGCCGCAATGAGTACAGTGGAAAAAACCAATAGAAAAAAAGAGGAATTTAAAAGAACAGATTGGTATCCTGAACGCACAAAAAGCTCGTCAAAATACCATCCTAAGCCATACATCGTAGCAACGATAATAAGTAAATTGAATGTCCGAATTAAACGTAAAAAATGTATCATTGTAATATGCGATATTCTGTTCTTCTATTCATTTGATGAGCGTTTTCTTTTTCTTTTGCTGTATCCATTCGCGCAATTTCCTCATCCGTAATTTTAGGCTGAGTTTGACCATATCCTCTGAAGGATAAACGTTCTTTTTCTATACCTTTTTCAATGAGGTATTCATGCACAGCAGCGGCTCTTCGTTGTGATAATTGTTGGTTAGAAATGGCGTCACCTCGTGTATCTGTATGTCCGCCAATCTCAATTCGAACGCTACTGTTTTCTCTTAAAAAAGCATAGAGTTTATCTAATTCAACAAACGATTCTGGACGCAATGTAGATTCTCCCAGATCAAAGAATACATTGGCCAAGGTAATAGCTCCTTCTGATTTTAGAGGAATAAGTGGCACATCCATATAAACACCTTCCGCATCTTCTCTTTCTATCATATCAAAGTTTTCACTAAAAAAAGCATACCCAGGAAAAGAAACATTTAGGGCATAGGATTGGTTCATGGGGAGCGCAACTAAAAATTCCCCTGTAAGTTGATCCGCAGAGGATTGAACGACCTGCTTCCCTGTTGCTAAATCAATAAGTTCGAATTTACCGGCTACGGGTTGTTTTGTAGTGGCATCATATACTAACCCTTCAAAATAGGTAGTTCGTGTAGGACGAAGTTCTTCAGGTAAAATAAAGTAATAAATATCTAAGCTTCCATACCCTCCAGGTCTATCTGAAGCAAAAAAAGCAATTTCACCATCTGGGCCAACAAGTAGAGAGTTTTCATCATTTTCAGTATTAATTGGATACCCTAAATTTACGGGGTTTTTCCAAGATCCGTCTGCTTGTAATTCAGTCATATAAATATCTGAACCTCCCATTCCAATATGTCCATTAGATGCAAAATAAAGCGTCTTCCCATCGGGGTGAATATGGACGGAGGTTTCCATGCCATTCGTATTTATATTATCCGGAAGCATTTCTGCTTTACTCCAAGTACCATCCTCTTGTAAGGTACTTTTATAAATGTCACTTCGTTGGTTTCCTCTTTTTCGAATTCGACGTACAAAATACAAGGTTTTCCCATCAGATGACAATGAAGGTTGTGATTCCCAGTGAAATGTATTAACCTCTCCCGGAAGATTAACTGGTTTTGTCCATGTGTTTCCTACTCGGCGTGTAATAAATAGATCACAACTTCCATAGCCTTCTCTGTTTGGTCCGTAATCTCCAGTTTCATCTTCACAAGCCACAAATATTAAGGTACGACCATCTGCGGATAAAGTCGGTGCTCCTTCGTTTTTCGGTGTGTTAATATGTGGCGGCATTGGGACAGCCTTTCCCCAAGTATTTTTGTCTGTAAGGTTAGAAACGAAAAAATCTTCTTGACCTCTTGGTGAATTATCATTATTCGGGATTTCTCGGGTAAATAACATCGTTCGACCATCTACGGTAAGGGTAGGGAAGTATTC
>SKHH01000050.1 GCA_007117055.1 Lishizhenia sp.
TTCTCTTTCGAGGTCATTATTGTCCATCATTAATTCACCAGCATTCTGACGATCTCTTTCTGAGAATTGGTCTCCAGATTCTATCATTCTATCAACCAAGGTCGTTTTTCCGTGATCAACGTGTGCTATAATTGCAATATTTCTTATTTCCATTTTTAACTTTAATCAAAAAAAGACAGTATTAACTTTCGTAAATCCTGTCTTAATTATATCCTACTTTAATTTTGCTTATCTTCTAGAGCGAGAGCGACCACTGCGAGAATTACCTCCTCCTCTGTTATCTCCTCTACTTCTTCCACGAGAACCGCCGTGCACTCCTCTTCTATTTCCTGAAGGTTTTTTAGACTCCGTAACTTCTACGTTAATACGTTTTCCTTCAAATTCAGCACCGCTTACTTTTCTCAAGATATTATCAACATCTGATTTATCCGCATCAAAGAAAGAGAACGCAGGCATAATATCTATTCGACCAATCGAACTAGACTTTAAGCCTGTAGCATCACATATTACACGCAACAATCCTCCAGGATTCAAGCCGTCTTTTTCTCCTAGCGAAACGAAAAAACGCGTTTTATTTGGGTCAGTATCTTCTCTTCTATTCCTTCCTTGTCTTCCTTTAGACGGAGGAGCATCCTCTTTATCCGAAAGCTTCGCATTCAAATCTCCAGCCTTCGTATAATAATCTAAAAAGCGGTTAAACTCAGCGGAAACAAACTTTTTAATTACCTCCTCTTTACTTAAATCAGCAAAGTCCTCGATAATAGCTGGAATAAACTTTTCAATTTCACTCTCGTTAACTTTCGTTTCCTTCACTTTTTCAATCATCGATTCCAATTGAATCGCACATATAGATTCAGCAGAAGGAATCTCAGCAAAAACAAATTTTTGATTGATTTTCTTCTCTATCTGCTTGATTTTATACTTCTCTCTTGTGTTAATCAGCACTAAAGACTCACCCTTTCTACCAGCTCTTGCTGTTCTACCACTACGGTGTGTATAATTTTCTACTTCATCCGGCAAATTATAGTTTATTACGTGTGTAATATCATCCACATCAATACCACGAGCAGCAACATCAGTAGCTACTAGCAACTGAATACTTCTATTGCGGAACATATTCATTACACGATCACGTTGCGCTTGAGACAAATCGCCATGCAAAGCTTCAGCACTATATCCTTCTTTACCCAATTTTTCAGCTACTTGCTGTGTTTCTCTTCTTGTACGGCAAAATACTAAACCAAAAATCGACGGATTAAAATCAATCAATCTTTTTAAGGCTGCGTAACGATCACGTTCTTTCACCGCAAAATAGATGTGCTCTATATTTTCATTTCCTTGATTCTTCGTACCTATAGACACTTCCAACGGATCTGTCATATAGTTCTTTGCTATTTGCGCTACTTCTTTGGGCATAGTTGCTGAAAACAACCATGTACTTTTCGAATCAGGTGTTGCGGACAAAATGTAGTCAAGGTCTTCTTTAAAGCCCATGTTTAACATTTCATCAGCTTCATCTAATACTACACCTTCCACTTCTGAAAGATTAATTGCTTTTCTTTTGATCAAATCAACGAGACGTCCAGGTGTAGCAACAATAATTGCAACCCCATCCTTAATCGCCTTCATTTGTCGGCGGATATCAGACCCACCATATACTGCTTCAACTGTAACGGACTTTTCGTGTTTCGAAAAATCTTTTAAGTCATTGGCAATTTGTAAACATAATTCACGCGTTGGACAAATAATTAAGCCTTTTGGAAAACGTTGGCTTGACGTTATTCTGTGCACTAAAGGTAATCCAAATGCAGCAGTTTTCCCGGTTCCCGTTTGAGCTAACCCCACGAAATCACTCTTTGATTTCAACAAATGAGGTATAGCCTTTTCTTGGATTGGCGTTGGCTGCTCAAACCCCATGTCTGTAACAGCTTTGACCACTTGGCTTCTCAGCCCTAAATCACTAAAGGTCATACTTTATATTAAAAATTAGGTGCAAATGTACGACAATTATATTTGTCGCATTCATTTATTTGAATTTAGATGGATTTTATGAGTTTAATCATCTTTAGAATCACCCATGATCTCAAACATTTTGACTTTTACAAGTACCTCATTTTGGTAGTAAGTCGTAAATCCTTTTTTGATGAATGATTAAACTTAAACTTATCAAAATGAGGTTTAGTCATTCCCGAATGATAATAGTCTGAAAAACCAAACCCTTCTTTTGGCAAACCTATAAAATTATAATCCATTGTTTTATTGCCATTTTCATCGTCCACTAAAGTAAGCCCATATTCACCTTCTGGTAATTCAAATTTGACGAGCAATTTTCCATTTTTCATGGATTTTTTGGGGAATATTTTAAAGTCGAATGTACCATCTTCCTCCGTTTGAAAGGTTTCATTGTCCTTAAAAATGGCTACAATGATGTTTCCTTTGTTGTTCTTTAGGTTTGTAACCTCTAAATAAACATGTTGTCCAAAAGCTGTTAAAGGGAATAAGAAAAATATAACTAAAAATCGCATAAAACTATTATTTTACAAAATAACATTTCAATATTACAAAAAAGATACCAAAAATCAAATTACTTTTTCTTCTCTTTTGCCCATAAGTCATTTTCAGCTATTAATGACTTCCAATCATAGTCCCCCGCTTCAGAATCATCCACTATTGATTGATAATCTGACTTTGACAAATCGTAAACTGGAATTTCACTACCTGTGTAATCCTCAATTTCTTTGAGAAAGGACTTTTCTTGTTCACTACATAACGAAATCGCCCAACCTTTTTCTTTCCCTCTACCTGTTCTTCCCACACGGTGTACATAATTCTCAGCAACATCAGGTAAATCATAATTCACCACAGCTCCAACATTTGGAATGTCAATTCCCCTAGCTGCTACATCAGTTGTAATTAACAACTTATTCTCTCCCGATTTAAACCTATTTAAAATAGCGAATCGTTCTTTTTGATCCACATCCCCATGAATGGTCTCTGATTTTAGTTGAACACGTTCCATCGCCTTAACTAATCGTTCCGCTCTCACTTTTGTTCTTACGAAAACAATGACTTTCAAATCACTGTGTTCTTTCACTATATTCTCCAAAAAAAAGCGTTTATCATCCATTTCAACGAAGGCTACGGAGTGAACTATGTTTTTCGCCACTGGATTTTTCGGCGAAATTTGAATGCGAATTGCGTTACGCACTAAATCGTAAGCAACTTTTTTAATCTCCTTATTAATTGTCGCTGAAAAGAACAAAGTTTGTCTTTTTTGAGGAATATGCCTCATCAAGTCTTTTATATCCTTTACAAACCCTAAATCCAACATATGGTCGGCTTCATCTAACACAAGTGTTTTTAATTGATCTATTTTCAAATGACCTTGTGAAATCATATCAAACATCCTGCCTGGAGTAGAAATTACAATATCAACATGCGTTTTTAACTTAAAGATTTGAGGGTCTTGATCTACTCCTCCTGTCAATGCCATTGACTTGAAAGTCAAATATTTTCCAACTTCACGAAAAACATCATCGATTTGAATCGCCAACTCACGCGTAGGCACTAACACCAAACAAGAAACGCCTCCTGTGTTGTACTTATTCGCATTTTTGGATAATGTGTTTAAAATAGGAATCACGAAGCTCGCCGTTTTTCCTGTTCCCGTTTGAGCTATCGCCAACACATCTTCTCCGTCTAAAATGGGTTGAATTGCTTTAAACTGTATATCCGTTGGACGTGACCAACCCAACTCTTCGATGGCTTTTTTAATATCCTTGGAAATTCGATAATCTTTAAATTTCATGATTGATGAATTATTTATGCAAAAGTACGGATAAAGAACTATCTATTGGTATCTAACGTCAGAGTGTTCACAATCATTTCTATGTAATATTAATCACGATTATTAACATCTGCTTAATATAAGATGAAAAAGGCTGTTGTACTTTTGTGGTTAGTATGAGTAAAAACAAATTCATAATTAACCGAGAGTTAAGTTGGCTTTCCTTTAATGAGCGTGTATTACAAGAAAGTTTAGATCGATCTAATCCATTGATTGAACGACTACGGTTTTTGGGGATTTACTCCAATAATTTGGACGAATTTTTTCGTGTACGTGTAGCGAACGTTCACCGTATGATAGAACTCAACAATAAATCGGTTGAAGGTTACAATGGAACACCAAAAAAACTATTAGAAGACATTGACCATATTGTCAAAAAGCAACGCAAAGCGTATGAACTTGCCTATAATCGTTTATTGAAAGAACTGGAAGAACATAATATTTTTCACATCAATGAAACACAAGTTTTTCCAGAGATAAAAACAAAATTAGACACCTTCTTTTACACGAAATTAAAGCAAGACGTCACCCCTATTCTCTTGGATAAAAAAAGAAAATTTCCTAGACTAGTAGACAAAGAAATTTACCTTGCTGTAAAAATGACTAGTTCCAAAAAGGAGAAGCCACTATATGCTTTAATTCAAATCCCATCTGATCACCCTCGATTTTTGACATTTGAATTACTCGACAAACATTACGTGATTTTATTGGATGATATCATTCGCCTCTACTTGAAAGAGCTATTTGCTATTTTTGATTTTGACGATGTAACGGCTTACACCTTCAAATTTACACGAGATGCAGACTTAACCGTTGATGATGACATTTCCATTTCGATGTACGATAAAATGGAGGAAGTCATAAAACAACGAAAAAAAGGGGAGCCCCTACGTTTTATCTACGATGAAAAAATGGACGACGATTTATTGGTCTATTTACAAAAAGCGATCGGCATTTCAAATTATGACCACGTTGCTCCTGGAGGACGCTACCACAATTCTAAAGACTTAATGACGTTTCCAGATTTTGGCATTCAAAGCTTTAACTTCCCTGCTTATCAGCCCAAATTACATCCTGCTTTTAACGAGAGTAAATCTATCATAAAACGCATTTTTCAAGGCGATGTTCTACTTCATTACCCCTATGACACATTTGATCACATTGTAGATTTAATCCGAGAAGCAGCGCTTGACCCAAAGGTAACTTCTATAAAAATCAACATTTATCGTGTTTCCCAACCTTCACAAATCATCAATGCGCTGATTAACGCCATAAAAAACGGAAAGGAAGTTACGGTAGTAGTAGAACTTCAAGCCCGCTTTGACGAGGAAAATAACATGCTTTTATCCAGCCTTCTTAGGGAGCATGGAGCAAAAATCATTTATGGGATCCCGGGATTAAAAGTACATTCTAAACTGCTCATGATAAGTAAAAAGTCAGGTAGAAAAGAACAACTTATCGCCCATATTGGAACCGGAAATTTTCATGGGGTAACTGCTAAAATATATACTGACCTCAGCTTACTCACCGCTGATACACGAATAACAAAAGAAGTGCAAAAAGTCTTCACATTGTTAGAAAATAATATTGAACGCGGCCTTTACCGTCATTTAATGGTTTCTCCTTTTAATACACGAAGAAAATTCTCCCAATTAATCAACAATGAAATAAAGTCAGCCAAAAAAGGAAAGGATGCTAAAATTGATATCAAATTAAACAACCTTGTTGACCTAAAAATGATTAACAAGCTGTATCAAGCGGCTAACGCTGGAGTAAAAATAAGACTCATCGTTAGAGGGATCTGTTGTATGGTGCCACGAAAAAACATTACCATCACCAGCATAGTTGGTCGTTTTTTGGAACACAGTAGATTTATGATCTTTCACAATGATGGAAATCCATTATACTTTATTTCATCTGCCGACTGGATGACACGCAACCTCGACAAGCGAATAGAAGTTACCACTCCCATTTACGATGAGCAGATTCAGCAAGAAATCCAAACCATTTTCGAAACACAATGGAAAGACAACGTGAAAGCTCGAATCATAGACGAACTTCAATCCAACAAATACATAAAACCAGACAACGAAAAAACGGAAAGGTTTTCATCACAAGAAGAGTTGATGAAGGGAAGGTAAAAAAGTGCCCAGGACTGGACTCGAACCAGCATGCACGTAGTGCACCACCCCCTCAAGATGGCGTGTCTACCAATTTCACCACCTGGGCATTGGGCGCAAAA
>SKHH01000220.1 GCA_007117055.1 Lishizhenia sp.
ATTAGATCGTTTCCCCGATCGAGAGAAAATTCAAGAAAATCGCGTGTCATTATTGCACAAACAGTATGAGACCCATGATCATGTGCGTCTGTTCTACAAAAACCATCACGGTAGAAACCCGTCACAGGGTCATTACAACATGCTATTAAAGGTTCTCCAAAAACATTATTTGCCATTACTTTTTATTTTAGAAACATAATATGCCCAGTACATGAGTAAAGGATGAATAACCATCAGTCGTAGCCATGCCACCCATGCAGGAACACAAAGACCATCTTCCACGCAAGAGCCAATAACTATGAAATGAACATGAGACGGAATAAACAACGCTAATAGTATTATCAGCGCAATTGAAGCTGCTTTTCGTGAAAAAGGAAAGAACAATCCTATACCTATGATTAACTCTAGCGCACCAGAAGCATAATTGACAAACACTTCCCAAGGAAGATAATCGGGAATTAAAGGCAAGTAAAATTCCGGTTGAACAAAGTGATTTAATCCTGCAAAACAATAAAATGCAGCCATAGCATATATTGAAACACCCTGTTTTAATCTCATCGAATTCGTTTGATTTATCATCTTAAGTTCAAGTTAAAACTTAACGTATATGATCCAAGCATCGTTGTTGAACAATTTGAAATATCCTCCGATTCACCTCTTTTTGCATAGGAAGATAACCTTTAAACTCATCGGTGTTTAGTTGCCCTATAACCATTCCAACGACCTCTCTTTTGTACGATTGGTCTTTCAAAAACAAGGCCGCAATTGTTTCTTCTTTCCGCTCCGATGAAAGTTGTTCAAGATCCACTTTGAGGGTTTTTAATTTTGCATTTAAATGCAGCAAGAGCAAATCACTTTGCATTTTAATAATAGGTCGGAGCACTTCATTTTGAAAATGCTCCTCTTCTGTGTGTAACCCTTTCATTATTGAAGCAGGTAATTGCGGACGAATCTTCTTATTGGTTTCCATACAAAGAACCTAGTAGCTCATCATTAAAACGAATCCCTTCATTTATATTTTGTTTGGAAAGTTGTTTATACTCCACTAGTCCCCAAAGAATTAATTCTTTCAAGAACGGCTTTTCACTTTCAAGAGCGTTTGGAACGTAATGATCTAAAATTGCATCCAAGGGTTGAATTTTATTTAACTCATTCACATAACTTTCGTCCTCTGAATGATTGGTTAACTCAAAATCATTTTCTTCTAAAAACCAAAGTACAACCTTATCAAACTCATCATTTACACCTTGCTTTTTTAATTTTTTTAACGGACGAAATAACTCATTAAACGTAGTTTTCACAGCAGCACCTATCAATTGATGAGCTACATTCTCTGCACCAAGTTGCTCTCCTTCATATACCAACTCAACTTTTCCAGTAATGGCCGGTAAGATGGACTCAAAATCTGTCATTCGGATACTTGTTTTGGATGCTCCGCTTTTTAGTAATCGTATTTCAGCAGCTGAAACTAATGTTTCATACATGGTTATACTCATACGCGCTGAAACGCCACTCTTTCCATCAATGTAAGGCGAATTTCTCGCTTCAAACCCAATTTGTTCTAGTACTGTTTTCGCCGTATCTGAAACGAAAATAGCGTTATTTTTTACTACGTCTATTACTTCCTGTTCGGTGATTCTTTTGGCAATGGCTAAATCTTTAGGATAATGCGTTAAAATCTGCGAACCTATGCGGTCTTTTAGAGGAGTGACAATGCTTCCCCTGTTCGTATAGTCTTCTGGGTTTGCCGTAAATAAAAAGTTTACATCCAATGGAAGCCTCATTTTAAATCCACGAATTTGAATATCGCCTTCCTGTAAAATATTGAATAACGCAACTTGGATACGTGCTTGTAAATCTGGAATTTCATTGATGACAAAAATACAGCGGTTCGCTCTGGGTATCATGCCATAGTGGATAACACGTTCATCATCGTAAGTCAATTTCTGAGTAGCAGCTTTAATAGGGTCAATATCTCCTATAAGGTCCGCCACTGTTACATCTGGCGTAGCTAATTTTTCGAAAAAACGCTCATTTCGATGTAGCCAAGTAATGGGTGTCGCATCACCTTTCTCAGCCAGCGTTGTTTTTCCAAAATGCGAAATAGGACAAAATGGATCATCATTGATTGAAGAGCCTTCAATATATGGAATATACTCATCCAATAATGCGACCATGGATCGCGCGATACGAGTTTTAGCTTGACCTCTTAATCCTAACAAATTGATGTTGTGCTTTGCCAATATTGCCGTGGTAAGTTGGGGAATCACCGTATCTTCGTAGCCAATAATGCCTTCAAAAATGGGCGCCTTGTTTTTTAGTTTGTCACGCAAATTATCACGCAATTCATCTTTAATAGAACGAGAAACATATCCTGATTCTTTTAATTTTCCTACTGTTTTTATTTTTGTGTAATCCATTGTTATCGAATGTTTCGTTTTTTATTTTTTTCGTAATCTTCAAAAATCATTTGTCCTAAGCCTTTCAATCCTGTATAAAAGGCTTTCCCTTGATTCGCCTCGGTAAATTTCTCTACAAACGTTTGTAAGTAAGGATCCTGTGCTATCATGAATGTCGTTATGGGAATCCCCAGTTTTCTAGCCTCTTTTGCTTTGTTTAGGCATTTATCGACAATGTGTGGATCAAGTCCATTGCTATTTTTATAATACTCACCATTTGGCAGATTCAAACAACTTGGTTTTCCATCGGTAATCATAAAAACTTGTCGATTTGCTTGTTTTTTACGACGAAGAATATCAAGAGCTAGGTTCAGCCCTGCAACTGTATTGGTATGATACGGACCTACTTGTAAATACGGTAGTTCTTTCAACTGAATAGGCCAAGCGTCATTTCCAAAAACGATGATGTCTATGCTGTCTTTTGGATAGCGCGTGCGAATCAATTCAGCCAATGCCATAGCCACTTTTTTAGCAGGTGTAATTCGGTCTTCTCCATACAATATCATACTATGACTGATGTCGATCATCAATACCGTACTCATTTGCGCAGCATGATGGGTATCGTGGACCACCAAATCTTTTTCCGTAAGACGAAAGTCAGAAATACCATTATTAGCAAAAGCATTTTTCACACTTTCTGTTACCGCAATTTGATCAATACTATCACCGAAGGAATAATTTCTCATCTCCCCTGTTTTATCCATTCCAGGTCCTGTGTGTTTCGTTTTGTGGTCGCCTCTACCCGATTTGCGTAAATCTCCAAAAATCTGGTCTAATGCTCGTTGTCGGATTACCTGCTCAGTTTTTGCCGTTATAGAAAATCCTTTGCCTTTGGGTTTATCTTGATCGTCTTTAATGTAGCCATGCTTTTTCAAGTCTTCCACAAAGTCTTCCATGGTATATTCAGGTGTGAAAAGTTTATATTCTTGGTCGAGTTGATCCATCCAATCGAGCGTTTCGTCCACATCCCCTGAGGTATAAACGATGAGTTCCTGAAAAATTTCTAACAAGCGTTCAAAATCAGATCGCTCCTCTTCTTCATACTTGGTAAACGTAAAGCCTGACTTTTTTATATTCTTGTTGAAGTCTGTCATTTTCTTTAAGTATTATACCAAATCATTGTGGCCATTCTAGTTCTACAATAACTTCGTTTCTTCTGTTCACCACATCGTACGGTGGATTATAACCCAAATAAGCAAAATTATCCGTATATCGGATGTTATTTTCTTCCAATAAGGACACCAGTTTTTCGGTGTATTTTCTGATTTTAGCATCATTTGCCCACCCACCAAACTCGATAGCGGCAACCACTCTTTCTGGATATTCTTCAAAATAAATGGATGAATTATTTGGTTTAGGCAAGTTATTTTTATCCCAGCCTGAAGGAACCAAAAACATCATTTTGGAAGTTTCTTTCATTTCCATAGTTACTGGAGAAGTCATGGCAATCTTCTCCTCTTTTTCATTTCCTCCAAAAATATAACCTGCTAAAATTCTAAACCCTTGGCCAGAAACCTCCTTATAGGTAGAAGCAGATAATTGCACTGAGGAGTATAAAGCCGGGGCATATTTACGGATTTGAAATTCATTCAACTCATTGATTACTTCATATTCCTGTTTTTCGGTATCGTTTATACTTTTACTCACAAATGCAGATAATGCTAAGGCAATAATGAATAGTGCCGAAATTGTAATGATTATTGTTTTCATAGTTTAATAACAATCTTTAAAATCTTTTTGTTTAGTCACTAATTTTCGATTAAGCTAAAAGCACTACAATGATGAAACTAGAATTATTCATGCATTCTTCAAAAAACAACAAACACTTGGAGCAGAAAAGCGTTATTTCTATTACATTTACATGCGTAAGAAATAGTAAGGCGTTACCCCAAACAATGTAATTTCATGAGGATTAAAAAAATAGTTTATTTATTCATATTATTTACCTCCTTGTTTTTCATACTATTGTTGGCTCAATTTCTTACCACAAATGAAAAACAAACCTTACACCACTACCTCCCGTCCTCCGTTGATGTGGCCTTGAAGATCAATAACAAAAAACTATTGCACCGTCTGGGATTCGATTTTCTATTTTTTATTGATGATTTACCCATAAAAGAAAAACCTACGGCGAGTAGTTTGCCTCCACCGACTGGCATAGATGCCCAGCAAGAAATCATCTTGTATATGGATTATTACAAAGACATACAATTCATAGGGGCATTAGTACATGTACATAACCCAACACATTTCCGATCATTTGTGGAAGATCAAGAAAATATGATTGGCGCTACAAATAATGGAGTTGGAGCTATGTCTATCGTTCCAAAAAATGCAGACAGTGCGTTTTTAACCTATATGCAACTCTATTTGGAAGATGCTACTATCAAAAACGAAAACCGAACAAAAACACGTATCGGTTTAGCCAATTCACATCCAAAAAGTATCCTACACGCTTTTATCGAAGGCAGTCCAATTGGCTTGGTGCAAGACCTTACGTTGGAAGGTTTTTTGGATAAAAACACACTCAAAATCACAGGGAAAGGAAAGAAAAATCCGACCATTGACTTGATTCAATCTCCCAAACATTTTGTGTATGAAGCAAGTAAACCGAATGCATTGGAAATTAAAGCAGGAAAACTAGCCGATACTGTAAAAGGATTTATTCAAACCGTGCTATTCGAGAATGATTATGATTTTCCGGAAATAGCTTCACAGCATGTATTCTTTTATGGTTTTGACCTAACACAAGTAAACGAAAAAACGATTCTTCTTCCCAAATTCGATGGTGTGATCCATTTTGAAGAAACACTTCCAGCAGCTTTTTTGGAAAACTATCCCAAAGGACCTTTTGACCAAAACAATCCTAAAACAGTTTCTGTTGGACCCGTGAATTATTTCATTCAGCCGTTAAGCATTACAGAATTATACATCGGTAAAGCAGATAACCCTCGATTTGTGTATTACACCCCAGAAAACTACCTTTCACTTGAAGGAAACTTAGAAACGTTACTCATATTGGAGGGAGATAATTTCTTTGCTCAAGTCGCTGCGGCATTACCACCTGTGCGTAATTCTCGAAAATTCTTGCAATCGGTGGAAAACTTTTTCCTCTCCACTAATTTCCTTGAAGATGGCGAAGTGGAAATTGAAAGCATTTTAAGTTTTGACGAAAACACAGTCGCCTCTTTAGAAATCATTAAATTTCTTTTACGCTTCTAATATGGACAGTAAAGTAGCGCAAATACAATCCATCGTTAAAGAAGAGCTCGGACTTGAAGCAACTGGACACGACTGGTATCATGTGCAACGTGTGTATCTCAACGCACTTCGCATTCATGAAAAAGAAGGAGGTGATCGAACCATTATTTCTTACGCTGCGCTATTGCATGACATTTCCGATCATAAATTCAACGGAGGTGATTTAGAAAAAGGCGCTTTTGTTGCTGGAAAAATATTAGAAAAACTTTCGATTGAACTTGAAGTGATTAACAAAGTTAGAGCGATTATTACGACGATTTCATACAGTAAATCTTTCGATGCTCCCACCTTAAGTTTGGAAGCGAAAATTGTTCAAGATGCAGACCGACTTGATGCCATTGGCGC
>SKHH01000177.1 GCA_007117055.1 Lishizhenia sp.
CCCAATTGCTATATTCGAAGGTCAAGCAGATTTTGAAGCAGACACCACATTAACAACTGAAAACACCGTAGAAGGTGACAGAGTTTATTTCACATCATTTAATCATATGGCGATTATCAGTCACAGTTCTGGTATTTGGGTTAATCAAAATGGCGTATGGGTCGCACCCTCATAAGAGGTTAATATAAATGAAAATAAAAGAAATACTAACCGAATCTCCATTGGACACTTTTCAACATCATGGAAAAACTCCAAAGACTATTTTGTTATTGATTCGAACTTTCCATCCACTATTACATCTGTAGAAAGTATGTTTAGGGATTCGACAACTACATTTAATGGTGATATATCTCAATGGAATACTTCTAGTGTTACTAATATGTCTAGTATGTTCATTTCAAACAGTGCATTCAATCAACCAATTGAAAATTGGAATGTTGGTAGTGTTACTAATATGTCTAGTATGTTTAGGAACTCATCATTCAATCAACCCATCGGTGATTGGGACACTTCTAGTGTTACTGATATGTTTGGTATGTTTGCTTTTAACAGTGCATTCAATCAACCCATTGGAGATTGGGTGTTAAGAACAAATGTAGACTTAGAAAATTTCGCGGATTCGTCAGCAATTTTGCCTGAAAACTACGCAAGAACTCTGATTGGTTGGGCTAACGACATCTTTACTCGTGATGGAGTGGTTACTAACAGAAATCTGGGGGCATCTGGAAGAACTTACTCAACTGATACTTTCGGTGACATCACTGGTGAGTTCAACAACGCAGTTGATGCAAGAGCTTATCTAGTCAACACACTCGGTTGGACAATTACTGATGCGGGACCAGCGTAGCTACCGAGCTACGCTTTGATACTGGAAAACCCATTCCTTAATTCTATTTCTAATCGGTCAGGGAATGAATCTTTGGCTTCGTCACGGTGACTGATAACAAACATACTTAGTTTATTAGTCTTAGCTACCTCTTTAATAGCTTTGACGGTCTTACGCACCCCCACATTACTCAAACCAACATCTAAACATTCATCCAATATAAACAGATTAATAAAGTTGTGTTTGCTCTGTAGAACATCGCGAAATGATAGAGACAATGCTATATTGATTCTAGCTTTCTGGCCGGCAGATAGATTTCCGTAAGGTATAGTTTTACCAAACTGACTTATTTCAGTAGATAGATCTGAATTAAACATGACCCTATGCGGTAAGCTCATAACCGTTAAGTAATGATGCAATCTCTTATTAAGCATCGGCAAATACTTATCCATTAGAGCCTTACGCAGATAAGAATCCTTTTTAGTTAACAATTTAATCAAGAACTCCGAATGCTTAATCGTATTTTCCAGTTCAGCTATTTCTTTATCTTTTCCGCTCGCTTTAGGTTTGTAACCCTTCAAATCTTCTAACATTTCATCATAAGGATTTTCTTCTTTTTTCTTTTCTTCTATTCTATCCTTCAACGATTCTATCTTAGATTTGGCAGTAAATAATTGTTCTGTTGAATCGAACAACAATTCAGCTTCAGCTTCATGTATTTGACTTTCTAGCTGAGTGACCTTCTGAGTTGAAGTAGTTATCTGGGCTTCTAATTTTTCAACGTCTTTAGACATATCCTCATATGGATTGGTCTGTGATTTTAGATTATCGAAACGATCTTTCAGTTTATCTATTTTAGTGATATACGAGACCATAGATTCCTTATCATCGAAAATTAAAAACTCTTTTTTAATAGTTTTCAACTCTGCGGCACAATTTGATAATGAAGAATTGGAGCGGCTTATTTCCTTTTCAAGTTCTACCAAATTATCCTGAATATCAGCTGTTTCGTTTTGTAAGTCACTAATCTTTTGTTTTGCTTCTTCATATTTTTGCAAACAATATGGGCATTTTGAATCACTTAGATGTGTAAGCTCACCTTGTATTTTTTCGAGTTTAGTTTCATAGGAACTTTTAGTTCTCGTATAAGAATTCAGGGATTGCTTTAGTTCCTCTATTTCGGCTCCCAACTCGGCAGCACGGTTCAAGTACCCAGTTTGTTGTTCTTCGTTAAAGTCTTCAATTATTTCTTTCTGTAACAGATTTAAAGTGTCGCCTATTTCTTTTTCATTATCTTCATCAAACGATAGAAATTTGGCAGTTTGTGATTTCGCGTTCGAGAGGTCTTTATTATGCTGTTTGAGTTCAGATAATAATTTAGACAGTTCTGTTTTCTTCGAGGCAATTAACTCTAATAGCTGTTCTTGGTTATTATAATCTATTGATTCTAGATCATTTAAACGTGCATGCATTTCCTGTAGTGATTCTGCACTATTAGTTTTCCAATCGGAAGATTTTTTTGTCAAAGATACAAGTTGTTCTTTATGCCGCATAGCTTCATCTTTAATACTTTGATTGCTTTCTCTTGCGTATTCTAAGTCTTTCTTTAAATCTTTAACCTTTTCTTTTATGATGTTGGCGCGTTTAACCAGTTCGGTGTACTCGAATAACTCATCAATTACTTCTCGTTGCTTGGGTAAGCCCATTTTAAGAAATGGTTCTTCACCAGCGGCATATCCTATTATTCTGTTGAATACAGTAAAGGGTATTTGGAGGATAGCATCAGATATTTGAGTATCTGGTTTGGTGGTAGTAATATCTTTCCAACTTTTTCCTTTCTTTTGTTCGATTAAAACGCCGTCTCCACCCATTGCTTTATTTTTTCTATAGCGGCTTATACGATAATCTTTAGAATCTTTAGTGAATACTAGCGTAACTAGCATGTCTTTACCGTTAATATTATTAATCA
Organism: Lishizhenia sp.; assembly: GCA_007117055.1. GTDB lineage: Bacteria > Bacteroidota > Bacteroidia > Flavobacteriales_D > Crocinitomicaceae > CSBr16-161. The sequence goes on from SKHH01000177.1 coordinate 2,796, forward strand.
AGTCGTCTAATTTACCATTGATGCTTATGTCTTTATTATACAAGACATAGGAAAGAGCATTCAGTATGCTACTTTTACCACAACCATTTGAATCTAGCTCACCGTTAACACTAGCATCATAGTTTATTCCTGTAATCAAAGTTGGATTGTTCTTATTAAGATCAATTTTTGTTGAATTATTCCCGTAGGAAAGGAAATTTTGAATGGTGAGTGTTTTGAATATTATCATTTTGCTTCCTCGTATATTTTCACTAATAACTCTTTGTCCATGTCATCAGATTTAACTTTCCGTAATAGATTTTTTACGACTACGTTACTATCTTCTGCATCGAGGTCGCTTTCATCAATGTCATCAGCAGACGTATAATCTTCAGGCAGCTCATATATGTTAAATTCTCTCAACTTATATTTGGCGGTCAATTTAGTCTGTATCTTTAACACATCGTCGTAACCTATCTCCACATCTGCTTCGCAACTTACAGTAGCCTTTTCACGTAAAAACTTTTTAGGATTTTCTAATAGTTCAGTTACCGTACATTTTACATAGGTTGGAGCATTTTTCCAATTTATGAATTCCAAATTATCGTTATCATAAGTGTAGATGGCCATACCACGTTTGGTATCATTTACGTCACTATAATCCATGGGGAACGTATTACCAATGTAATATACGTTACCGCTGTTTTGGCGTTTATGGAAGTGTCCTGAAAAAATTCTTTTACATTTTTTGAAGTCGGTATGCTCTGGACCATGATCCATAGTTTTTGTATCTCCCGTGACCACGAATCCTTTAAATTCAAAATGTCCATAAACTATTTCATGGGAATTTATTAATTCAATTTGTTGTGGATATTCGTCTTTAAATAAAAAGGGACAAAATAATACTTTTTTCCCTCCTATTTCTGTAGATAAGTTTTCATGTACAATAATCATATTGGGAAACGGTTCAAATATTTTAGTATTGAATGACTGTCTGGTGTTGCGAAATACCAAATCATGATTACCTACAATAAAGAAAAATGGTAAATCACCTAATTCCTCTTTTATGCGTTTCATAGCGGTATGTGAATGATGTAAAGTTTTCCCTGCTATAGCATCCCGGTGTTCAAACCAGTCTCCACCAAAAATTATATGATCCACTTCATGTGATTTACATTGTTGTATGAACCATCCTATAAAATCAAGACAGTCAGCATTATGTATTTCACTAGCATTTTTTCTACCAAAATGTATATCCGTGAATATTCCAGCCTTGTTTAGATCATTCATCATATTTGGGGTCGTCGTCCTCATAATCATTTTCGTCATAACTTTCCATCTCTATGTCTTTAAAGTATTCTTTTTTAGACACCGTCCTATATGATGGATCTATGTCAGCACAAACTGCATTTATCCTTTCACTTATGAATTTGTATGGGGATAATTTTTCCATTTCATATTCGAACAGTTCCTGCTCTATTATACCACAAACCTGCTCCACTACTTTATCGTTTTGTGAAGTATTTCCCGCTACGGTTTTATATCCTACTACTTGAGAAGCTAATTTTTTCAAGAAATTGCTCAGGGCGGGGCTGACCGTTTTATTTTTCAGGCATTTAGTATATTCATTACCAAATTCTTTTTCTTCATATTTGTCAACATAAGTATGAGACGGCAATTCACCTTCCGTCATCAACATTTCATCGCGAATATCCCTATGTTTTTCTTCTTGTATCAAGAATTGCCAAAAAGCGCGTTTGATAGTTTGAGTAAAATATGCAAAAGGGTTGTCACTTTTTTCAGGGTTAAATGAATTCCAAACTTTACAAACCGTCATCAAGGCATAAGATTCCATGTCATCCACGTAAGTATAGCTCGAATAGCAGCCCTGTGCGGAATATCGCTTGACCAGCAATAACATCATGTGCCCGAATTTATCTGTCATTTTACCAGTTTCTTTACTTTTTAAAACCTCGGCTAGCAAATCTTTGTTGTTAATATAGTTCTTTTTTTTAGTTTTTTTCTTAGGCATGTGATAATACTCATGTTTCCACAATAATTATATATGAATGCTAAAAAATATACAAGGGGCACGTTTATAAATAATTACACACCTGACATTAATATAAAATGACTTTAGACGCAAGAATTTTAGAAGAGAGTATCCGTACTAACAAACTACTAGAAAAAGCATTAGCTAGTGGTAATAGTTTCAATTTCGTATCAAACGGCCAACGAATTGGAGGGCGCAATGATATTGAAAGTGAAATGATGGGCTTCAATGAAGTGGTAGAGCGCGGTAGAAAAATGCTCGAAGGCGAATCTAAAAAGATTGATTCGTTTTTTAAAGGGGTAGGAAGAAGTTTACCTCTCATTAAAACGTTTGCCGATGCTCTTAAGAAAAATAATACAACACTGAATAAATCAATCCAAGACCAGAGTGAAAAATATAAACAGTCAGCCAGAGCAATGGACGGGTTTGTTAAGAGTGTTGGTGCAAACAATAAAAAGGTGAGTGATTTAAACGTCGTTTTAGATAAGGCTGAAGACGCGGCTAAGAAATTGCAACAAAAAGTACAAAAACGTGCAGAGTCTGAACAAAAAGTTACGGAAATTGCCGCAGATGTACTTAAAAAAGAAATAAAAATAAAAAAAGATTTTAGTAATTTAGAGGTAGTTTACCGAGATATTTCGCGAGCTATGAAAAAGGCTAAAAAAGAGTATGAGAGTGCGGACAGGAAAGATGGTCGTGATGCCGCACAAAAGAAGCTCGACAAGCTTTCAGAGGCCATGTCACATTTACAAAATCTAAAAGACATCCCAGAAACCTCTAAAGAGTTGCGAGAGGTGGCTAAGCAGATAGATTTGTCCAATATTAAAGATCAGGACTTAAAAGAAGTATTGGAAAAAATCAAAAAAGATTCAACGGGTAATACACAAACAACAGTCGCAAGATTAAGTGATGTTTCAGAACGGCTTAAAGGGTTGAATACCGGACTGAAAGTAGCGGTAGGTACGCAAACGTCAAAAATGTATGACATCATTTCAAAAACGAATAGTACCATTGAAGAATTGGGTAGAGTTCTTGTGGCAGGCTTCGGGGAAGCTGCTACTAAACAGTTTAACATGGTACAGACCCGCCAAATGAGGGCCGGTGGGCAGTTCCAACAAATAATACCGGCTCTCACCATGGGTATGTCTGAAGCGGATCTACTCAGAACACAAGACGAAAATCGCTTTTTGATTCGTAGAATGGCCTTAGCCGCAGGCAATGAAGAAG
>SKHH01000130.1 GCA_007117055.1 Lishizhenia sp.
AATATTGCTTGGTCAATGTCAACATAAGCAGAAACTTGTCTTAAAAGCAGTCCTAACTCTTGTCTTTTGTTCCTTAATATTTGTCCGATTGTTTCCATTTGAAATTTATAACTTGACAGTATGTGTCAAATACAGATAATTTTTTTAATGTCGGTATTCAGATTGTGTTTTTTTCGAGCGTTGGAAAAAACAGCTCTTTTGGTTTTTCAGCGTTGGATTTAGTGTCGGTAAAAACCAAATGTGCTGTTTGTGCGGCTGGTTTCAGCTTGCAGGTAACTATTGTATAAATAACTTAAAACTAAAAATTTACCTGAAACTGCAATCTTAACAAGCTTCCTTTTTGAAAATTATCTGGAATTTGGAAATCTTCGTACCTTCTCTGCGAAAAAGTGTACATGGCAACAATTTCAAAATTAGGGTAAGGTAACCATTCAAAACCAAGCTCTAATTCATTAACATGATAGCTACGGGCATCTTGTTCGTGCTTTTTTCCTCCTTGATAATGCTGTAAACGGACAAAAGGATACAACAGTTGATCATTAATCGGCAAACGTGCATTTATGGTTATATATCCTCCGTGAAGTCTGTCTATATCAATCGAACCGTTAATTTTATTAAACTCTGGCCCCCTTCCAATATTATATTCTGCTTGAAAGCCAAAAGGACGTGGGTATAATATTGCCGATAAAGCCGCTCGTTGATCGGTATACGTTAAATCACTTCTATGAATCACGCCATCAGATACCCTTCTTGGATCTAAGGTGTATTTTCCAGTATACGCTTGTATCCCTGGTTCAAAAATTTGATTTCCAATTTTGAACGGATAAGATAATCGTGCAACTACGTGTGCGTTTTCGTTTAATTCAGGCTGATTTGCAAGTTGTCCGTTATATACCCCAAACCCAAACACACCGTAATCTCCAGATCCTTTGTATCCTTCCCTGTTTAACATCGAAAAACGTTTACGAATGTGTTCAGGTGCATAATAAAAAAATATTCCAATGTCTCTCTCGTTGGAAAGCGCACTATTTAGACCATCGTTTCTATCTAGTGGCAATCTATTTTGACTTGATTGTAAGTTTTCAAATCCAAAAGGTACTTTACTTTGCCCTATTCTAAAACGATATTCTCTTTTTTTATCCAAACTAACATCAAAATAGGCGTCACGAATTTGTCCGTAATTTAATGTACCCCCACTCGAACTTGCTAAATCAGGTTGTATGTAGAAATATACATTTTCATGCACCTGACCAAAGAAGATTAATCTAATTCTTCGAAAGAAAAAACTTGGACCATTACCCCAAGAGCGATCACATTGCTCACATCCTAAATCTGGATTAGTTTCTAATAACCCATTATGTCTTACTTGCGCATAACCTCGTAAACGAATTTTTTCGTACCAATCACTTGCGCCTGTCGCAGGCAAGGTAAACATAGTATCCTGTACTTTTGAGAAAACTAATACTGGAAATAATATAAAAAGGATGACAATCGTTCTTTTCATTTTTTCATTTTAACGTTGCAAAGTTGCGAGTTTTAGCACGAAGGAAATACTGGGTTTACATTAGGGTAATATAGAGTTAACAATTTAGTAACATAAGCAAGAAATATAGAAAAACATATTGTTTTTAAGTAGTGTAATCGGTATTTAAATCTCTGTTTTTTAGTGTTTAAACAGGTTTAATAGTTGGTTAATATTAAGGTAATGTTAAGCGTTTTGAGATCAAAGTCTAGATATGGATTTTCTCAGGTTTCATCTATTGATATGTTTTTTTGTAGCAAAACCTCATGAATAATTTAGTTCTTGAAGTTGTAATAGTTATTAGATTTTCTGAGCGTATTCCAGTATGTGGAAAAAACCTGATTGAATAATCGTGGAACTAAAATACGCTACTTTATGTATTCCTTAAAACGCGCTGCACGTTGAAGATAAAAAAGGCAGAAATAGTCCACCTCTTTATATAATAAAAATGGGTTACCAATTTAGTTCGCAAAAGTGTGTCACCCTGTAAGCCTGCCCGACTGGTATGGCGGAGGTGTAATAGGAAAACGAAGGAGGAAGTTCTTTGTTAAGAATGAATAATAGAATGAGTCCCGAAAGTCTGCCTAGACAGACTTTCGGGACTCATAGGGGGATTACTTATAGTAAACATCAGGTTTTACCCAATGTTTACATATGTTGTATTTTTCGGACAATTTTGCGACTTAGCTTGGTAACCTAATAATTAAATATAGTAATTATTAACCATTTAAAGCTTCTGCTCCACCTACAATTTCCAAAATTTCATTGGTAATTGCAGCTTGACGTGCTTTGTTGTAGTCTAACGTTAATCCTCTTTTTAAATCACCTGCGTTATCAGTTGCTTTGTGCATTGCTGTCATACGAGCTCCATGCTCAGAAGCATTAGAATCAAGTAACGCTTTGAAAAATTGTAGCTTTAACGCTTTAGGAATTAAGTCCACAATGATTTCTTCTTTAGACGGTTCAAACAAGTAATCTCCTGCTGGTGTTTTTTCCGTTTCATTTTCTTGTGGTAAAATCGGTAATAACTGTTCTGTAATTACTTCTTGGACTGCTGCGTTTTTAAACTGGTTATACACCACAATTACTTTATCAAACTCTCCTTTACGAAATGCATTCATCGCAAATTCAGCGTGTTCGCTTGCTCTTTCGAAGGTTAAATCGTTGAACATATCTTCAGCAGACCCTAATTCTTCTGGTCTAAAGTTGAATGTACTATTTTTGAAAGCATCGTTTACTTTCTTACCAACGGATAAAACAGAAACTTCTACGTTAGTGTACTCGTTCTTTAATAACCAATTTACACGTTTAGTAATATTGTTATTAAATCCACCACATAGACCTCTGTTCGATGAAATTGGAATGATTAAAACCTTTTTTACCGTTCTTTCTTCAGCAAATATGTTTTCAGACAAATCAAGTGTTCCGCTTACGTTACCCAAAATCTCTTGTAGTTTTTGAGCGTACGGTCTAAGCTGTGTAATGGCATCTTGTGCTTTTCTCAACTTAGCAGCGGAAACCATCTTCATCGCAGAAGTAATCTGCATCGTTGATGAAATGGATGTAATCCGGTTTTTTATTTCTTTTAAGTTCGCCATTTGTTTTTCAACTTAAGCGTTCGTTATGAACGAATTAATATTTTGAAGCGATTTCTTTAGCCACTTGTGCTAATGTATTGGTAACATCGTCGTTGATTTTACCCGCTTTCAACGTGTCCATTACATCTTTATGCTTCGCATCTAAATAATCCAAGTACTCCGCTTCAAATGCTTTAACTTTATCTACAGGCACATTTTGGATAAGTCCTTTAGTTCCTACATAGATAATAGCAATTTGACGTTCAACTGTATAAGGGTCACCTTCTTTTTGCTTCAAGATCTCAACGTTACGCGCACCTTTGTCCAATACCGACTTCGTAGCTGCATCTAGGTCAGAACCAAACTTAGCGAAAGCCTCAAGTTCTCTATATTGTGCTTGGTCAAGCTTCAACGTACCTGCTACTTTCTTCATTGATTTAATCTGTGCAGAGCCACCAACACGAGATACCGAGATACCTACGTTAATCGCTGGGCGAATACCAGAGTTAAATAAATCTGATTCTAAGAAAATCTGACCATCCGTAATCGAAATTACGTTTGTTGGAATATATGCAGAAACGTCACCCGCTTGTGTTTCAATAATCGGCAATGCTGTTAATGAGCCACCTCCTTTAACTTTATCTTTAAGAGAAGCTGGTAAGTCATTCATTTGCGATGCAATATGATCATCGTTAATCACTTTTGCTGCACGCTCTAACAATCTTGAGTGAAGGTAGAAAACATCACCTGGATACGCCTCACGACCTGGAGGACGACGCAGTAATAAGGAAACCTCACGGTAAGCAACCGCTTGTTTTGATAAATCATCAAAAACAATTAAGCCTGGTCTTCCAGTATCTCGGAAGTATTCACCAATCGCAGCACCAGTCATAGGAGCAAAAAACTGCATTGGTGCAGGATCAGAAGCATTAGACGCTACTACAGTAGTATAAGCCATTGCTCCAGCTTCCTCTAATTTTTTCACGATACCAGCAACAGTAGATCCTTTTTGACCAACTGCAACGTAAATACAATACACAGGATTACCCGCATCATAAAATTCTTTTTGATTGATAATTGCATCGATTGCAACTGTTGTTTTACCCGTTTGACGGTCACCGATAATCAACTCACGCTGACCCCTACCAATTGGAATCATGGCATCAACTGCTTTAATTCCTGTTTGCATTGGCTCAGTAACGGGCTCTCTAAAAATAACGCCAGGCGCTTTACGCTCAATTGGCATTTCAAATAGCTCTCCTTCAATTGGACCTTTTCCATCAATAGGATTTCCAAGTGTATCAACCACACGTCCAACAATACCTTCACCAACATTTACGGAAGCAATAATTCCAAGACGCTTTACGGTATCTCCTTCTTTCACATCTGTAGATTTACCCAAAAGTACGGCACCTACATTATCTTCCTCTAAGTTCAGTGCAATACCACGAAGTCCACCATCAAATTCGATAAGTTCTCCATATTGCACGCCTCCTAGACCATAAATACGTGCAATACCATCACCAATTTGAAGTACAGTACCTACTTCTTGTAATTCTGCTTCAGATTTATGACCTGATAACTGTTCTCTTAAAATTGCAGAAACTTCTGCTGGTTTTATATCTGCCATGTTGTTCTAATTTATATTGGTTGATTCCAATTATTTCGTTAAAAGTTGTTTTAATTCTTTAAATTGACGAGCTAAACTCGCCTCTATTTGCAGGTCACCCATGCGGAAAACAAATCCACCTAGAAGTGACTCATCTATTCTTTCGGTAACTTCAAATTTACCATCAGTTTGTGACTCTAAATTCTGTAATAAAGAAGTTTTTACTGCTTCATCTAATACCGTGGCACTGGATAAAGTGACAGGAATGATACCACGTAGCGCTTTTACTTTAGCATCATATTGTTCAGCAATTAAGGGAAGGTAAACTTCTCTTCCTTTTTTGGTAATTAGCTGAATAAAAGCTTTACTTAATTCATGAAAATCTGGGAAAATTGCACCTAGAACTTCATTCTTTTTATCCGCTTTAATGATGGGGCTTGCAAAAAACACAGCTAAATCGCGATTATCATTAGCAGTATTTACTAATGCATTCATGTCTTTCACAATAGCGTCCGTTACTTTTCTTTCTTCCGAAAGCTCTAATAACGATTGTGCGTAACGCCCTGCAACTTTTGTACTTTTCATGTCAACGTATTAGTTAAGCGTAACTCCTTCTGCGTATTTAGAAGCAATCTCTTTTTGTTTGTCACTATTCGTTAAATCTTCTTTCACTACTTTTTCAGCTATTTCGATAGCGATTGTAGCTACTTGACTCTTTAATTCAGCAATAGCAGCATTTTTCTCTGTGGCAATAGCGTTTTGAGCCTGCTGCATTACTTTTTCTGCCTCTTCTTTTGCTTTAGACTTAGCGTCTTCAATCATTTTCGTAGCTGTTTCCTTAGCATCCTTAATCATCGAATCACGTTCAATTCTTGCTTCTTTTAACAAATTTTCATTTTTTGTTTGAAGCTCTTTCATTTCAGCCTTAGTTTTCTCGGCCATTTCTAACGCGTCCTGAATTTTCGTTTCACGTGTTTGAACAGCGCCTAAAAGCGGTTTCCAGATGAACTTTGTTAGAATAAACATTAACATTAAGAACACTAATCCTGTCCAAAATATCAGTCCTAAGTCGGGAGTAATTAAATCCATTTTTATTGTATAAAATTAATTTCTAAAAATTAAATTAACCCAAGCATAGCCAACCGCTATGCTTTTGGGTTAATATTTTTCTTATCCTTGAAGCAAACCAACAACAACACCGAAAAGTGCAACACCTTCAATAAGTGCAGCAGCGATAATCATTGCAGTTTGAATCTTAGAAGTTGCCTCTGGTTGGCGAGCGATTGCATCCATTGCAGATCCACCGATTCTACCAATTC
>SKHH01000125.1 GCA_007117055.1 Lishizhenia sp.
CACTTGTAAATAATACGGAGTTGTATAACGCAATTAAAAGTAACCTACGAGACTTCGCTCCGGAATTAGATCGCAACCGCTATGTTGAATGGCAGGTAGGGGAGTTGAGGGGGTAGTGCTGTGCCTGCACAAGGCTTTGCCTAATCTTAAAAAAAAATGTAACTTTGAAAAGAAATAAAAATATCAATTACACACTTTTTGGGATACTACCAATCTTGGAGCTTCTCTGGTTTAAAAACAAGCACAATTTTATACTCAGAGTATAAGAATAGGATTAAAACTAAACTGAAAAATGAAATTTGCGTCTTGGTGCCTAACCGAGATGTATGTATCTCTAATTAACAGGCAGTTTTAAATTTTTCGACAAATATTTTATAATGTGTCATAAAAAGGATTAAAAATAATATATTTGCATATTATAAGACGCATTACATGAAAACATCACCAGCTATCTTGCCCAAAAACCTCAAGGTACTAAAAGTTCTCGCGGAGCATATTCAGCTTGCTCGTTTGCGTAGAAAGTTCAGTGCGGAGCAAGTTGCAGAGCGCGCAGGTATAAGTAGAAAAACAGTATACAATATCGAACAAGGGATTCCTACCGTTGCCATTGGCAGCTACTTGCAAGTGCTATTTGTGCTAGGTTTAGAGCAAGATCTTTCCATGGTAGCAGCATCTGACCCTTTAGGTAGAAAATTGCAAGATGCAGGAATTACCGTAGCAAAACGCGCTCCTAAAAAGTCGAATGGCCTATGAAGAAAAACGAAACTGTAATTTGGGTGTACGCCGATTGGAAATCAATGGAGGAGCCTCAATTGATTGGAATGCTTGTCGAACAACGTGTCAGGGGCAAGGAGATTTTTTCATTTGAATACAATGAAGCATGGCTGAGTAACAGCCAAGTTACCCTGTATTTAGATCCTAATTTGGGGCTTTACAAGGGGAAACAATATTTGCCTGAAGGGAAAAATAATTTTGGAGTATTCCTAGATTCTGCACCTGATCGTTGGGGAAGATTATTAATGCGAAGAAGAGAAGCATGGCAAGCTAAGTTGGAAGGTCGTGAGGTAAGTACACTTTTTGAGAGTGACTATTTATTGGGCGTTTTTGATGGTCATCGTATGGGAGGTCTACGATTTAAGTTGGAACAAGATGGTGTGTTTTTGAATAATCATAAGAAAATGGCTACGCCTCCTTGGACATCGCTTCGTGAATTGGAATATGCCAGTTTGCAATTAGAAAAAGAGGATGCTATCAATGATCCGGAGTATACCAAATGGTTAAGCATGCTAATTGACCCAGGTTCTTCATTGGGAGGAGCGAGACCTAAAGCTAGTGTACTTGATGAAAAGGGTAATCTTTGGATTGCTAAATTCCCAAGTTCAAAAGATGATAAAAATACTGGTGCTTGGGAAATGGTATTGCATGAATTAGCTAAAGGTTGTGGTATTCATGTACCAGATGCAAGGCTACTTCAATTTTCCGGAAAGCACCATACATTCTTGTCTAAACGATTTGACAGAATAAAAGATAAGCGCATACACTTTGCATCGGCCATGACATTGTTGGGTTATCAAGATGGAGCGGATTTTCATGACGGATTAAGTTATTTGGATATCGTTGCTTTTATTATTCAGCAAGGAGCGTTGGTGAAAGCGGATTTAGAGCAGCTTTGGAGAAGAGTAGTTTTCAATATTTTGGTTTCAAACACAGATGACCATTTGCGAAATCACGGATTTATACTTACCAATAATGGTTGGCAGTTATCCCCAGCTTATGATATGAATCCCAATGAAATGGGAAGTGGCTTAACTTTAAATATTTCGGAGAATAGCAATGAGCAGGACATTTCTTTAGCGTTAGAAACAGCAAAGCATTACAAAATAAAAAATGAAGAGGCAGCCAAAATACTGAACGATATGCAGTGTGAAATTGCAAAATGGCACACAGTTGCAAAAAAATTAGGTATAAGTAGTAGTGAAATTGAACAGATGAAGCGTGCATTTCGGGTTCTACCCCGTAATTAGTTTTTAAACTGATTATCAGCAATTTACATGGTGCGCAATTTGGTGCGCAGTTCAAACTTAACTAATTGATAATCAATAGTAAAATACCCTATAATTAGTGTGGTCCAATATAATTCTAGACTCCATCGAGGGTGGTAGTCAAATTGCTCTAAATCTGCCATTTCACCATAGCAGTTTAAACATTTCTTATTCATTACAGGACTTAATGGTTTCACTTACTTATTAAGAACAGTTTTTATTGAATTAATCTAAGAATAAAAAACAAATTTACAATATGTAAAATATAAACTTTACAATTTTTATGTAGCAATTTTTGCATCCATTGAAGGTGTTGAAGTGTTTTCTACGCCAAACGACGATTATTTTGCCAATTATTGGTTAAGCGCTATCACCATAGATCCCGAAAAAACCAATGGAATCACCCGTGAAACCTTGCGTTTAGCGTTGGAAGCTGCCAATATCGAATCCAGACCCCTTTGGAAACCGATACATTTACAGCCTATTTTTGAGCGTTATCCTTATTATGGTAGTAATATCGCTGAAACGCTGTTTGAAAATGGCTTGTACTTGCCTTCCGGATCTAATCTTACAGATGAAGATAGGGATAGAATTAAGAATACTATTTTAACCCATTTTAGTGAAAAACACTAGTGATTAGTAAAACAAATCTTTCACTCACATTTTTTGTATAATTCAATTGATTGGATTACATCAAACGTATTTTTTTTAGTCGCGTAAACAATAATTGCTGTTTTTTGTATAGTTCAATAAACAAATTTAATCAAATATAAACAAAAATAGATGAGTTGCCGCAATTGTTTAATGTATTGGTAGGCGATATGAGCTTAGTAGGTCCCAGACCCGATGTCCTAGGATATACTGACCCACTAGAATTTAAAAATATAGCTGTGCGCTATTAAAACTAGATAACCAATAATAAATCTAAAATTTGCACAATAATAAATCTATAATCTGCACAATAAAAAATCTTATAATTGCACATTTGTAATTTTATTACTATATTTGATTTAAATAAAAAGCGAGTTAATGAATTATATTAAACGAGTAGTTGAAGATGATTTAATTGCAAAAATGGCAGCTTCTGGAGCTGTACTTATAAAAGGACCTAAATCTTGTGGGAAAACGGAAACGGCTTCACGATATGCTAAAAGTGTATTGAGAATGGATCGAGATCCACAAGTTCCGGTAATTATGGCAACCAATCCACAATTATTATTGGAAGGAGAAACCCCAAGATTAATTGATGAATGGCAAGAGCAACCAGAAATATGGAATTACGTGAGGCATGAAGTGGATAAACGTAAGGTAAAAGGTGAGTTTATACTCACAGGTTCCGCCAATCCCCCTGAGCATGCGAAACTCCACAGTGGGGCTGGTCGCTTTACTGTCTTGCAAATGGATACCATGACATGGCTAGAATTAGGGTATTCCAGTGGTACAGTAAAAATGTCTGATTTACTTCTAGGAAATGACATTAATTATTACAAACCCGCGATTTCATTGGAATCTATCATTGAAAGAATATGTGTTGGCGGGTGGCCTACTTTGATTAATGAAGACTATAAAAATGCCTTGAACATGAATCGAGGGTACATTGATTTGCTTTGTGAGGTAGACATGGGTCAAGTGTCTGGAGTCAAGCGAAATCCCAGTAAAGTTCGAAGTTTATTGCGCTCTCTTTCTAGAAACGTTGCGACTTTAGTGGATAATAAGACCTTAGAGAAAGATCTAAAAATCAATGAAAACGGTGAACTATCGAGAAACACACTTTCTGAGTATTTAGATGCATTAACCAAATTAATGATTCTATATGAACAACCAGCTTTTAATCCTCATATTCGTTCCTCTGCATCATTGCGTAAATCTCCAAAACGGCATTTATGTGACCCATCATTAGCAGTTGCAGTTTTGGGCTTGGATAAAGAAGCCTTATTAAAGGATATTAAATACACAGGTTTTCTTTTTGAATCATTAGCAATCCACGAATTGAATGTGTATGCTAAAGTCAATGATGCGGTTGTATACCACTACAATGATTCTTATGGTTATGAGATAGATGCCATTGTTCAGAAACGCAACGGAGATTATGCTGCATTTGAAATAAAACTAGGCGTTGGTTTTATTGATGAAGCTGCTAAAAATCTTAAAAGGTTTACAGAAAATATTGACACAGAAAAAATGGAATTGCCCAAATCACTAAATATTATTACAGGAACCGGAATGAGTTATCGTCGACCCGATGGAATCAATGTGATTTCGTTGTCTGCTTTGGGAGTGTAACCAGAATTTATAATTTAAGAAGTACAAATAACGAATTACGTATCTAAATAGATTAACCAATTTTGTATAGTGAACTATACAAAAAGTGAATATATTAGTATACGGAAACAAACAAATTTTGATGCTATAGAGGGTAATTTATAGAGTAACTTAGCGATTATAAAAAATAGATTAGATTAAAAATATAATGACACAAAATAAAATATGGCTTTCCTCCCCCCCACATGGGAGGCACCGAACAAAACTATATTCAAGAGGTATTTGACACCAATTGGATTGCTCCTCTAGGGCCAAACGTTACAGGTTTCGAGCAAGACTTGGAGCAGTATTTGGGCCATCAAGCCCATGTAGGTGCCTTAAGTTCAGGCACTGCAGCCATACATTTGGGTTTAATTCTATTAGGAGTTTCAAAAGGTGATGAGGTGTTAGTGCAGACGCATACGCACAATGCTTCCGCAAATCCTATAATTTACCAAGGAGCAACTCCCGTTTTTGTGGATAGCGAAGCACAAACCTGGAACATTTGCCCACTTGCCCTAGAGCAAGCCATTCAAGACCGCATCAGCAAAGGCAAGAAACCTAAAGCCATCATTGCGGTGCATTTGTATGGCGTTCCCTACCAAGTAGAAGCCATTAGAGCCGTAGCAGATAAATATGAAATCCCCATTCTAGAAGACAGCGCGGAGGCACTAGGGAGTTCCTACAAAGGGCATAAATGCGGTACCTTTGGAGATATAGGCATTTTGTTATTCAATGGTAATAAAATCATCACCACATCAGGAGGAGGAGCCATCGTAACGAAAACCGCTGCCCTGAAAGACAAAGCCATTTTTTATGCTACCCAAGCAAGAGACGCTGCTCCGCATTACCAACACAGTGAAATCGGGTACAACTATCGAATGAGTAATATATGTGCGGGTATTGGTAGGGGACAAATGGAAGTCTTAGACGAACATGTGGCCTTACGTAGAAAAATGCATGATTTTTATGTTGCAGTTTTCGCATCGATTGAAGGTGTGGACGTGTTTTCTACGCCAAACGACGATTATTTTGCTAATTATTGGTTAAGCGCTATCACCATAGATCCCGAAAAAACCAATGGAATCACCCGTGAAACCTTGCGTTTAGCGTTGGAAGCTGCCAATATCGAATCCAGACCCCTTTGGAAACCGATGCATTTACAGCCTATTTTTGAGCGTTATCCTTATTATGGTAGTAATATCGCTGAAACGCTGTTTGAAAATGGCTTGTGCTTGCCTTCCGGATCTAATCTTACAGATGAAGATAGGGATAGAATTGCAAAGCTAATTAAAGCAGTTTTTGGTTAATCAATCAATATTTTAACTTTCACTTAAGCTGATAGCATTCAGCAATTAGCTTTTCGTTAATACCATATCCGCTCTTCGCGGATTTTTTTGTTTTAAAGTGTTACGGTGTAACGCCCCCTAATTTAATCGGATGAATTTATATTCACTAATCATTCATAAATTTGTCCGCTATGAGCAAGAAAAGAACCTTTACAAAAGAACAAAAACTCAAGTAGAATATGCATTTTTAAAAGATACAACGGAGATTTATAATATACACTTTCAAACTACCCCAACGGTAAAAATTAAACTTGAAATAGATACCCAACCTCCTTTAGGATTCAAAACAGAACCAAGATTA
>SKHH01000139.1 GCA_007117055.1 Lishizhenia sp.
ATCTTCAAAGATAACACTACTTCCTATCCCCTCCTGTAATTAATCCCTCGCTCGTTTGCGGGGTGCAAAGATACCCACTCTTTTTACTTTAACAAGTCTTTTTTATCTTTTTTTTGAAAAAAAAGTAACTTACGAGTTAAGCTTCAAAAAAAAAGCACATCGAAATGTGCTTTTTAACCTAACTACTACTTATGAAACTCTTCATTAAAAAATGAATGATGCAAAAGTAACAGAGTGGTTTCATGTAAAAACTGATAAACATCATTTTCACTACTGATATTTGTCATGTTTTTTAAAATTCATTTAAAACCTATAATCAACTACTACGTTCATATTCCAGAGGTCTACTCGATTTATTCTAAATTGATCAGGGACATCATCAGGATTTTGGGCGGTTTTATTGGCTACAAAAACTCTTGCTTCCAAACCTTTTAAATAGCCTTTAAATTTATAATCAGCTGATGCAACAAAATGAAAATAAGAAGGAACACCATACTTGTTCATTCTGTAGTCACTTAATTCAGAATGATTTACCGCGCTAGCACCAACAAAGAAAGACCATCCTTTTTCTGGGAGCTCATATTCATATTTTAACATTACGGCATTCACAGCACCACTTCCTTCATATCGTTCTCGAGGTAGAGAAGTAAAAAATTGTTCCCTGCCCCACTCTCTGGGAAATAAAAATCGACCTTCATTTGCAATATGCAAGTAGTTTAATGACCATTTACTGTTTCCTTTTTTAAAACCTACTCTACTTCCTAATCCGTAAGTCCATTCGTCCTTAAGAATGTATGCCATACTTTGATTTTTATTCCCTCCATAATTCACAGCGGTTTGATAAAATCCTTGCCCTCCAAAAAACAACTTCGTTTTTTTGATATCCCATGAATACAGTGACTCAACAAAAGACATGTTAAAGACATTCTCATTAAAGTAATTCCAGGCTTCAACACTCAGTCCGTTTTTATTATATTGTGCACCTAACACACCTATCCCTCTTGACTTAACATTACCTTTATATTGAGAAGGTACTCCAAAAGGACTTCTTCCAAAAGGGTAAACACCATAAGAATCTTCAATCGTATACCAATCCACCGTACCTCTTATGGTAACTTTATTAAAAACAGCAGCTGTTAAATCCCACTCACCTAATTTGTATTCTATGTTTACACCATTAAACAAATTGGCTCTCATTCTATTATCCTGCTCATTCAAAAATGGAGAGTTAAATTTTTGTCGTCCGAAAATGATATTTAGCTTTTCTCTTTCATACGTCAAATAAAGCTCCTCTAATCTATCCAAATCATGCTTATTGGTTAAATCATTCATATCAAAAAGCAAAATCTCATAGCGATTCGTATTATCCGTTGTTGGATCTGGTTCATAAATATTGTTTTCAAAAAGTTGAAACACAAAAAAACCACTAAATCCAAAATGAAAATTTTTCCAAGAAGGACTATAATATCCTATTCCTGCACCTGACGCCAAAGCAGAATAATTCAATAACTCTCCTTTGTTAATAGTAAACATGAAAAAGGAACGCTTATGAAACTCAAAAGTTCCTTTGTCTAAAAAATCATGACCTAATGTCCTTGTAGAATCTTTATATTCTAATATTTTATGACCACGATGATGTCCATGATCTTGAGCTCGACCAACACCAACAAAAAATATTGAAGCTAGCAAAGAGATGATCAAAAAGTAAAAAGCTTTCATAACCGTGATTTAAAAAAAAGAGCCTGTAAACAGACTCTTTTAAAATTAATGTGGTAATTTATCTTTAATCGCACCATACAAATAGGTACCTACGGTAGCAAATACCAATACAATAGCAAATGTTAGAAAACCATATCCTATGTTCACTACCATGGGACCAGGACAGGCGCCAGAAAGGGCCCAACCAAGACCAAAAATAGATCCGCCAATCAAATAGCGAGCAATAGACTTGTTCTTAGGATAAAAAACAATGGGGTTTCCTGAGATATCGCGTAACTTAAACTTTTTGATTAGCGCTACACCAATTACCCCCAAAACAACGGCCGTACCGATAATTCCATACATATGGAATGCCTGAAAACGAAACATCTCTTGTATTCTATACCATGATATTGCTTCAGATTTCGCCATAACGATTCCGAACACAATACCTACTAATAAATATTTAATAAACTTCATTTTTCTCTCTATCTTATAATTAACCAAAAATCAAGGGTATAATTCCAAAAGTCATAATCAAACCACCAAGGAAAAATCCAACTACTGCTATCATAGAAGGAATTTGTAAATCTGAAATACCACTAATAGCGTGTCCAGATGTACACCCCCCAGCATATCTTGCACCGAAACCAACTAAAAGTCCTCCAATCGATAAAATCAAAAATCCTTTTAATGAAAATGCATTCTCATTTGAAAATAATTCAGAAGGTTGAATTGATGTTGGAGCCTCAAACCCGAGTTTTGAAAGGTCACTAATTGTGTTTTCAGAAATAGCTACTGCATAATCATCAGGTGAAAGAAACTGATTTGCTATAAATCCACCAATGATTGCTCCAACAAGAAATACCAAGTTCCAAGTTTGTTTTTTCCAATCAAAGTCAAAAAACTTTACTTTTTTTCCTGCTCCTGCAATGGAACACATTGTTCTTAGGTTGGCTGAAAAACCAAACGATTTACCAAAGAACAATAGCAGAAACATAATTGATGAAATCACCAATCCTGAAAACCACCAAGACCAAGGTTGTATTAAAAATTCTATCATTTTATTCTATTTTTTTATTATTTAATTCTATAAGAAATAACAGGTTTATACATGTGATTGATTAGTCTTTCTGCAGCACTACTATGAAAGAAACCACCAGTTCCATGTGTTCCTACACATACCATATCCATATTATTCATTTGATTAAAATGAATCACTCCATTTTCAATATCTAAATCCTTGAGGATATGAGTTTCATATGAATCTATTTCATTGTTATTAGCAAACACTTCCATGTTTTGAAGCACTTCCTCTTCACTCGTCTTATTTGTATTTAACACCTGTAACAGATGAATCTTTGTGCCAAAAACAGCGACAAAATGTTTAAGTAGGTTTAAATTTTGCTTGCTATTCTCCTTGAAATCATGCACTAGAACAATGTTTTGCAGTTCGAAATGCGATCTATCACACATTAAAGAAAGTACTGGCACAGATGATTTTCTTGCAATAATTTGAGCTTCGCTGCCTACCACACGCTCTGTGATTCCAGACGCTCCTTTTGTACCCATAACTATCATGTCATACCCATTATTTTCAGCATATTGAACAATTCCTGATGTTGTTTTACCAACTACTAAATCAGTATTAATATGATCACCAATGGCTGACTTTAGGTCTTCGAGTTTTCGAATCGCCATGTCTCTTTGCTTCTCAATAAAATCGACATCAATTTCTCCACAAGTTTCAATTTGTCCTTGAGCATTCATAGAAACCGTATCTGGAGCACTTAGCACATGAAGAAACATAATTTCCATGTCTAGTTTATCCGATAAGTTCTTGACCATTATGTATGCATATTCACCTTGAACAGAAAAATCTGTGGGTATCAATACTTTTACCTTTTTTTCCATTTGTCTAACCTTTAGATTTTTTTAATTCTTTCTCCTGCTCTAATACCTCTGCAACATTTCTAAATGTACCACCATTGATTACATTCTTATACCCCATCTCTTCTAGGATAAATTTAGCATGAGAACTTCTACCTCCACTAAGACAAAAAACAACAATTTTAGTGTCTTTATTTTGTGGAAGAACTTGTTCGTTCGATGCAATATTATCCACTGGTATATTGATGGATCCTTCCGGTGAGTATTGCTTAAACTCTTGTGGAGTTCGTACATCAATCAAAACAGCATCACTGTATGTATCTTTTGCGGTTGATTCTTGACTCTCTGCGCAAGCTACAAGTCCAAAAAACAACATAATTAAACTTAAATATTTCATATCAATTATTTTTGTAAGCTGGCTACAGCATCCCATGTGCCACCGTTTGTAACATTTTTTATCCCTTGATTTTCCAAGATTGATTTTGCTTGACCAGATCGATTTCCACTTCTGCAAAAAACGATAATATTCTCTTTGTTTTTAAACTTATCAAGTTGCTGAGTAACTTGATCTAAAGGAATATTAACTGCTCCTTTAGCACTTCCTCCAGCAAATTCCCCCGGTGAACGAACATCAACTAAAAATGCTCCATTATTTATTAATTCTGTTAATTCTTCTGTAGAAACAGAATTCACTTTAAACATATCAAAAAATCCCATAATTTCTATTTTTAATGATTAATAAACCTAGCGCCTACTCTGAGTTAGGCACTAGGATTAATTCTATATTATTTATTCATCAATTTACTTGGACAAACGTAATCCGTTTTTGGTACACCTGCCTCAGCAATTGATTTAAACCCACCGTCTATTTCTGTGAAATTTCTATATCCTCTTGATTGAAGAATACTTGCTGCAATCATACTTCTGTACCCCCCTGCACAGTGAATAAAGAAGTGATCTTTAGGGTTAACATCTTTGACCCAATCGTTAATTTCTGCTAATGGACGACTATATGATTCTTCCACATGCTCAGCTTGCCATTCAGACTCTTTTCTCACATCGTATACCACAGACTCTCCTACTTTCAATCTTGATTTGAACTGATCAGCTGTAATTCTATCCACTTGATCCAACTCACGACCATCAGCTTCCCAAGCTTTCACTCCTCCTTTCAAGTAACCCAGAACATTATCAAAACCTACTCTTGTCAAACGAGTAACTGTCTCTTCTTCCATCCCCTCTTCAACGATAAGTAAAATAGGATGTTTAACATCGCCAATCATAGCCCCAACCCATGGCGCGAAATCTCCATTAATTCCAATGTTAATAGCATTAGGAACAAAACCTCTCGCAAAATCTCCGTTATCTCTTGTATCTAAAATAAGAGCTCCTGTCGATTCGGCCGCAGTTTCAAATTCTTTAGGAGACAACTCTGTTAAACCTTGGTTAATTACCTTGTCGACATTTTCATATCCTTTTTTATTCATCGCTACATTTGCTCCGAAATATGCTGGTGGAGGAAGTAAACCATCTGTAACTGCTTCAATAAATGCCTCTTTATTCGGTTGATTCAACGCATAGTTGGTTGCTTTTTGGTTTCCTAAAGTATCCACTGTGTCTGTTGACATATTCTTACCACAAGCTGAACCCGCACCATGACCAGGGTATACAGTAACATCGTCAGATAGTGGCATAATCTTCGTCATTAAAGAATCATATAAATGACCTGCCAATTCTTCCTGCGTCATGTTCGCTGCTTTTTGAGCTAAATCAGGACGTCCTACATCACCTAAGAACAATGTATCTCCTGAGAAAATAGCATGATCTTTTCCGTTTTCATCAATTAGTAAAAAAGTTGTACTTTCCATTGTATGCCCTGGAGTATGAAGTATTTTGAATTTTACATTACCCAATTCAAAAATTTGACCATCCTCTGCCACGATACAATCAAACTCAGGGTTTGCATTTGGACCAAAAACAATTGGCGCACCAGTTGCCTTACTCAAGTCTAAGTGACCTGAAACAAAATCAGCGTGAAAATGCGTTTCAAAAATATATTTTAATTTAACCCCATCACGCTCTAATTTTTCAAGATAAGGTTGCACCTCTCTCAATGGATCTATTATCACTGCTTCACCGTTACTTATAATGTAATAAGCTCCTTGAGCTAAACATCCTGTATAAATTTGTTCTACTTTCATTTTTTTAATTTTTAGTTTTTAATTTATTTCGTTTTGATGATACAAAGGTAAGACGATTGAACCGTTTTAATCGTTACAATTGTTACAATACCAAAAACCAAATGAATATGATGCTATAATACTCAAGTTTCGCCCCCTATATTATAAGGCATACAACCTTAACATTATCTATAGACTTGACGATTAATGTGTTTATTTTA
>SKHH01000158.1 GCA_007117055.1 Lishizhenia sp.
GTACTACAAAACACTCCAATCGCTACAAAAGAAGCCCCTAATAACACTAGTCCCAAATACGAAGTTATGGCTGCTCCATGGTCGATATTCCCCACAGGGTCACCCAGTTGAATCATGGAATAATAATACACTAAAGTAGGCAGTAATGTTATAAATACGAGCACAACTCCTGCAAAGTATTTCGCTAATAGAATCTTTAAATCTGGAATTGGTCGCGTGTAAAGAAGTTCAATTGTACCTGAACGCTTTTCCTCAGCAAAACTACGCATGGTAATAGCAGGAATCAAAATAAGTAATATTAGAGGAGCTAAATTGAAAAAAGGAATTAAATCTGCGACCCCTCCCCCCATGAGATTATAATAATCCGAAACCACCCAAAGCATCAACCAAGTGGTAATCATAAATATCAACATGAACACGTATCCTATGATTGAACTCAAAAAACTTCGAACTTCCTTTAAAAATAATGCCCGCATAGATTTATTATTTGGGTCAAAAATACATATTTTTTTTGCTTGAACTTTCTTCGTGTACTGATGAGTGTTAACATTTCAAAAATGAAGTACCTCATCTAGCAAAACGGAACTAAAACCAACCTATATTCAACTGCTATTTCCTAGTTTTCGAATCCGTTAAAATAGCTATCAGAAGACCATGCTTGTGGTTTATCCGAAAACCATTGTTTAACTGTTTGCCAAACCACTTGAAACAACTCCGATGAACGGTAATGATCTAATGCTTCTTCATTTACCCATTTACTATACGTAAAAACCACCCCCTTATTTTTTTTATCCACCAAAAGTTCTACGCCATAACACCCTTCGAAAGCATTTATTTTGTGTTTTACCGTATCAAAATGATTCAAAAAATCATTCAAGTGTTTTTCTGCTAACGTCAACTTTACAATTCTCACCAACATACTCCAATTCTATTTTCTATTTAAAAGAGCGCCTCCAAGGAATCGTGCGACCCTCTTTCACTAAATTCAATCCTAACTACATCCCCGACTTTTAATCCAAACAACGAATTTGCGCCCCCTCCATTTTCGGGTGTTCCTTTATTAATTGCAATTTCCAAAAAACCATTGGAATTAAATAACGCTACTTTTTCTCCCGCAGGAACTTCATTGTATCCTAACGAAATCCGATCGATATAATATTCTCTTTGACGAAAGTAAATCACAAATTGCATCTTCTCGCCGAAATGATCAAAATGTTTACGTTGAATATCCGTAATTAAATTGCCATAATGATCCACATGTACTACTTTTCCGCGCAACAAACCTCTATCGACAATAGGTTGTGTTTTCACCAATCTTTTCCAGTCCTCTTTTGGTGAAGCTATAGTTGCTATTTCCTTCCCGCTTGCTAATGCACAAGCCGCAGGTATAAAAATCGTCTTTGTAGGGAACTGCATTAACTCCGGACGCGAAAGTACATCGTCTAATGCCCACATACTTTCTGGCGTATCCCCTTCTAAAATCAAGTTGAAAATACCGTTATCTGAACTGATAAAATACTGTTCTTGGTAACACATAATCGCAGGAAGGCAATTATTTTGAGGCGAAGAAAAATCCACTAAAGGTTCTGCATCTACACCTATCACATGAATAGTACCAGCAGGGAAATCGGCAATTACATTTCGAATAAAAAATGAGGCTTGACTAATATTAAAAGGTTTCACTGAATGCGTCACATCAACAACCTTGGCATTGGGACACAAATCATATATCCTTCCTTTCAGAGCTGCTACATAATGGTCCTTCGTGCCCATATCCGTTGTAAGCGTAACAATATTCATGCGATCCTCTAACAATATTAAAGCCCAAAGCTACGTATTTTTATTTTGCTCAAGCAAATAGAACAAATTGTTTTTCCACCTTGAAGTGTTATTGAAATCGTTAAAAAATATGTACTTTTGGGGCGTACTTTTCAGCAATAAAAAACAATGCGAAAAACAAGAAGAAAAATAGTTGCTAGGGAAAAGTATGAATAGTTTAATTTATTTTAATTCATAGATATTGCAAGAAGTAAAGATTGAAATCACAGAAATTAATCCTGTAGAATTATTTGGGATAAATAACGATAAACTTAAACTGATAAAAACGTATTTCCCTAACCTTAAAATTACGGCAAGGGGAAATACTTTGTTTGTTTCTGGTGAATCAGAAATCCTAGACAGCTTTGAACGCAAAATCGAACAACTTACCCAATACATTAATAAATACGGTGCTCTTAGTGAAAACAACATAGACAATGTAATGATTGAAGATCCTATCGAACTTCTTTCAGGAGACGGATCAGAAATTCTTGTTCACGGTGTCGGAGGAATGAAAATCAAAGCCAAATCCTTCAATCAACGGAAATTGGTGGAGGCTGTTAACTCAAAAGACATGGTTTTTGCTGTTGGCCCCGCTGGAACCGGAAAAACGTACACCGCTGTTGCTTGTGCTGTAAGAGCTCTAAAAAACAAACAAGTAAGACGAATTATTTTAACTCGTCCAGCGGTAGAGGCAGGAGAGAATCTTGGTTTTTTACCTGGCGACATGAAAGAAAAATTAGACCCTTACATGATGCCACTTTACGATGCATTAAGGGATATGATTCCACCCGAAAAACTTTTGCAATTTTTAGAGCTAGGTGTCATCGAAATTGCTCCGCTTGCTTTTATGCGAGGAAGAACGCTCGACAAAGCATTTGTGATTTTGGATGAAGCCCAAAATGCTACTGTAAATCAAATGAAAATGTTTCTTACCCGTATGGGAATGTCGGCAAACTTTATCATTACAGGAGATATTTCACAAATTGACTTGCCCAAAAAACAACAGTCTGGCTTGACTTATGCATTAGACCGACTCTCACATATTGAGGAAATCGGCATCGTTCGATTAAATAAAAATGACGTAATTCGCCATAAATTAGTAAAGAAAATTATTGACGCTTTCGAAAAAGAAGAAAAAGAAGAAAAAAATGAAAAGCTTAACAAATAGTACGTTTGAATTTCCTGGTCAGGAGGAAGTTTATCACGGGAAAGTGCGTGATGTTTATACCATAAACAAGGATTTCCTTGTGATGGTGGCCTCAGATCGTATTTCTGCTTTTGACCATATTTTACCTAAAGGCATCCCCTTTAAAGGACAGGTGTTGAATCAAGTTGCTACCTATTTTTTGAAAGCAACCGAAGACATTGTTCCGAACTGGTTAATTGGTGTTCCAGACCCAAATGTGGCTGTTGGACACAAATGCGAACCGATTCGTATTGAAATGGTTATACGTGGATACCTCACAGGGCACGCCTGGAGAGAATACCGAAGCGGGAAAAGAGTGCTTTGTGGAGTGCAAATGCCTGACGGGATGATTGAAAGTCAAGCTTTCCCAGAACCTATCATCACTCCCGCTACAAAAGCTGAGGAAGGACACGATGAGGATATTTCACGGGCGGAAATTTTAGAACGTCAAATTGTATCTGAAGACATTTATGTTCAGTTAGAGGATTACACCCGAAAGTTATTCCAACGCGGAACCGAAATGGCTGAAGAACGAGGTTTAATTCTTGTAGATACGAAGTACGAATTCGGATTGAAAGATGGTAAAGTGATGCTCATGGATGAAATTCACACACCGGATTCATCAAGGTATTTCTACATTGAGGGGTACGAAGAAAGACAAAAAGCTGGACAGCCACAAAAGCAGTTGAGTAAAGAATTTGTGCGTCAATGGTTGATTGAAAATGACTTCCAAGGGTTGGACGGTCAAAAAATGCCAGACATGCCCGATGATTTTGTGCAGTTAGTTACGGAACGTTACATCGAGTTATTCGAGAAAATAACAGGTGAAAAGTTCAAAAAAACGACCGCTGAAAATATGGAGGAACGCATTTTGAAAAACACAAGTGCTTTCTTGAGAGATAACAATTTGATTTAAATAGTAACTTTATCGTTTAAAATAATAAAGCTTAGGCATGCAAAAAATGATTTTAATCCTAGATTTTGGATCACAATACACACAATTAATTGCGCGTAGAGTTAGAGAACTTAACATTTACAGTGAAATTCACCCTTGGAACAAATGTCCTGAAATAACAGAAAACATTCAAGGTGTAATTTTATCGGGGAGTCCCTTTTCCGTGAGAGACAAAAACGCTCCCATGCCAGATTTGTCTGCAATAAAAGGTAAACTCCCTTTGCTTGGCGTGTGTTTTGGTGCTCAATTTATGGCTCATCATTTTGGTGGAGAAGTACTTCCTTCTGAAACAAGAGAATACGGTCGTGCTAACTTAAGCTTCATCGATGACTCCAACCCATTGATGAAAAACATTTCTCCAAATAGTCAAGTTTGGATGTCACACGGCGACACGATAAAACGACTTCCTGCCAACTATATAAAAATCACAAGTACAGAAGATGTAGAATTTGCAGGTTATCAAATTGAAGGAGAAAAAACTTTTGGTATTCAGTTTCACCCTGAAGTGTACCACTCTCTAGAAGGAAAACAATTATTAGAAAACTTCATTGTTGACATTTGTGGTTGCGAACAAGATTGGACACCAAGTGCTTTTGTTGAATCTACAGTGGAGGACCTTCAAAGTACCCTAGGCAATGACCGCGTGATATTAGGATTATCTGGTGGGGTAGATTCTTCCGTTGCCGCTGTACTTTTGCACAAAGCAATTGGAGAAAGATTACACTGTATTTTTGTAAATAATGGTCTACTGAGAAAAAATGAATTCGACCAAGTGCTGGAGAGTTACAAAGACATGGGGCTAAATGTTAAAGGCGTTGATGCCTCTGAATTATTTTACACTGCATTGGAAGGTGTTACAGATCCTGAACTAAAACGAAAAGCAATTGGCAAAGTCTTTGTAGATGTATTTGATGAAGAATCAAAAAAAGTGGAAAACGCAAAATGGTTAGCTCAAGGTACAATCTACCCGGATGTTATTGAATCCGTATCGGTATCTGGTGGGCCATCACAAACGATTAAATCACACCATAATGTAGGTGGACTCCCTGAATACATGAAGCTTAAAGTTGTTGAGCCACTCAAATTACTTTTCAAAGATGAAGTTAGGAGAGTCGGAAAATCACTTTCTATTTCTCCAACGATTTTAGGAAGACACCCTTTTCCAGGTCCTGGATTAGGTATCCGTATACTGGGAGAAGTAACTAAAGAAAAGGTCAGAATTTTACAAGAGGTCGATTATATTTTCATCCAAGGACTAAAAGACGCTGGATTATACGATGAAGTATGGCAAGCAGGAGCTATTTTCCTTCCAATTCAATCTGTAGGAGTAATGGGAGATGAGCGCACCTACGAAAATGCCGTAGCACTTAGAGCGGTAACTTCAACGGATGGAATGACTGCAGATTGGTGTCATTTGCCTTACGATGTACTTGCAAAAATTTCGAACAAAATAATTAATCAGGTGAAAGGAATTAATCGTGTAACGTACGATATTAGTTCTAAACCACCAGCAACAATAGAATGGGAATAATACTAAAATATAGCCTCTTTGTATGCCTTGTATTAGGCAGTTTATTTTCGCATGGTCAAGATTACACCATTGAAGAAAGAAGTGGACAGCAATTTATAGTACACATTGTGGAAGCTGGCAACACATTGTATAGTATAAAAAGCCAATACAACACTAGTGTCGAAGAAATACTAGAGCACAACCCGAATGCGGAAGATGGATTACAGATCGGACAACGAATTTTTATTCCCTTTTCAGCTTCGAATCAACAAAAAAAAGAGCAGATTCACGTTGTTCAGCGACAAGAGACTTTATTTGGAATTTCCAGGAAATATGGATGTAATATTGACGATATTATTGATTTAAATCCTGAAGCAGAACAAGGACTAAAGGTAGGGCAAGAATTGAAAATCCCTGCTTCTACCGAAAGCGGAAAAATACAACAAAGCCAAACGACTGAGGTAATTCCTTCTTCGGATGATACAAAAGAAAGCAAGA
>SKHH01000025.1 GCA_007117055.1 Lishizhenia sp.
CAAATGGTATTAATCGGAACAGATTTCCCTGTGGAAGAGATGGATCCATTTGCCTCGATTCACGCCGCAACACACCGAAAAAACACGGAAGGCGAACCCGTCGGAGGATTTTTACCAAACGAAAGTTTAACATTCGAAGAAACCCTCAAAGGAATGACCTTGTGGGCAGCTTACGGTGCATTTAATGAGAAAAAAACCGGGTCTTTAGAAAAGGGAAAAGAAGCAACTTTTGTAATCTTAGATCATCCTTTGCTGAATTCACCACAATTCGAACCGAATTATGCATTTAAAACTTACGTTAGAGGCGAAGAAGTGTATTCATTGGATTAGCACTACCCCACCATCTGCTTCACAAACTCCTTGCTCGACAACATGAGCGGCGACATGTATATATCATTTTCAACGAAAGGAACTGATTTTCTAAAATTGGTATATAACTCATGTAAAACTGGACTTGTTTGGTCTGATTTACGAAATGCAAGACCTTGAGCTGCTGTCATAAGTTCTAACCCTGCGATTTGGTAACAGTTTTCAAGTACACGTAGCAATTTTGTTGCAGCATTAGCACCCATGCTCACATGATCTTCTTGTCCGTTCGAAGAATCAATCGTGTCAATAGATGAAGGCGTGCATAATTGTTTATTTTGACTCACAATTGATGCAGCTGTGTATTGAACAATCATAAATCCTGAATTCAAGCCAGAATTAACCACTAAAAAAGGAGGCAAACCACGTGTTCCACTCACTAACTTATAAATTCTTCGTTCTGAGATACTGCCAAGTTCCGCCAAGGCAATTGCCATGTAGTCCAACGCTAAAGCCAATGGTTGACCGTGAAAGTTTCCAGCAGAAATCACTTTATCTTCCTCTGGAAAAATAGTTGGGTTATCGGTTACCGCATTAATTTCACGTAAAACAATGTTTTCTGCAAAAGAAATGGTATCCAAGGAAGCTCCATGCACTTGTGGAATACATCTTAAACAATATGGATCTTGAACATATTCCTTTTCTTGAAGAATCAGCTTACTTCCGTCCAATACCCCTCTAATCTCTTCCGCTATTTGTATTTGACCAATTTGATTTCTAATTTCATTCACATTTGCAGAAAAGGGCTCTTTACGACCATCAAAAGCCTCAATAGACAAAGCACTAATTTTTGAAAGTGAGTGACACAATGCTTTAGCTTTTAATACGGCATAAAGAAGGTGTGAACTCATAAACTGTGTACCATTCAATAAAGCCAATCCTTCTTTAGACTTTAGTGCAATGGGTTGTAAACCGCAATCTTGAATAACGGATTTTGTGGCAATACGTTGATTATTGTAATACACCTCACCTTCTCCAACTAATGCCAACGCAATGTGAGCCAATGGAGCTAAATCACCAGATGCCCCCAAACTTCCTTGTTGGTAAACGACCGGTAAAATATCATTATTGTAAAAAAACAACAAACGTTCAACAGTTTCCAATTGCGCTCCCGAATGACCAAAAGATAATCCAATCGCCTTTAATAAGAGCATTAATTTCACTACATCCTGTTGCACCAAATCACCAGTCCCACAAGCATGGGAACGAACCAAATTTAA
Organism: Lishizhenia sp.; assembly: GCA_007117055.1. Classification (GTDB taxonomy): domain Bacteria; phylum Bacteroidota; class Bacteroidia; order Flavobacteriales_D; family Crocinitomicaceae; genus CSBr16-161. Next base: position 1,587 of record SKHH01000025.1, read on the forward strand.
TTGAAGCTGTGCTAAATCCGATTTTGAAATAGCCGTATTACACAGTGATCCAAACCCAGTATTTACCCCGTAAATCAATTCGTCTGTGGCGTCAACTTTATGGTCTAAATATTTTCTGCAATTCACAATCGCTTGTTTGGCATGATCACCTAAAACAACACGTTTATTTTCTTTTAAAATTTCTTGAATATCAACAAGAGTAATTTGCTGGTTATTTATGATATACGTTTGATTCGACATATAACTAATTGTATTACTAATAAATTTAATGTAAACTAATGAATGAGATTAATTCGGAAATAGCCACAGAAGTTTGTTCGCCTGTTTTCATCTCCTTAACAGTTACTTTTTGATTCTCCATTTCTGAAGCACCGATAATTATAACAAAAGCAGCTCTTCTGTCATCCGCATACTTAAACTGCTTTTTCATTTTAGCCGCTGAAGGATATATTTCGCTAGAGATATTGGCTTCGCGCAATTTTTTCAACAATGGTAAACAAAAGCTTTCTTCCTCCTCTCCGAAATTGGCAAATAGGACAGTTAAATCATTTTCCAACTGTTTCGGAAATAAATCCAACGTTGTCAACACATCATAGATTCGGTCTGCGCCAAAAGAAATCCCAACGCCAGGCATATCTTTTAGACCAAAAAGGCCCGTCAAATCATCGTAACGACCACCGCCACAAATTGAACCCATTTTAACACCATTTACTTTAACCTCAAAAATTGCTCCCGTATAGTAATTTAAACCTCTTGCGAGGGTTACATCAAATTCTAATTTGGCATTTTTCAAACCTAAACGGTGGCTATCTCCTAGTACTTTTTGAAGCTCACTAATTCCTTGTAATCCTATTTCACTTTCAGAAAGAAAATCACGCATTTTCTCCAACTTCTCCATTGCATCACCCGACAAGTCAAACAAAGGCTGAATTCGTTCAATAGCCGAAACTGAAATCCCCTTTTCTTTCAATTCATTAATAACACCATCTTTACCAATTTTATCCAACTTATCAATGGCTACAGTAATTGGAATCAGGTTACTTTGTTCACCCGTCACTTCCGCAATTCCAGATAAAATCTTTCGGTTATTAATGTAAATCGTAAAATCAGGAATCTTAAGTTCAGACAAAACCTCATCAAACAACTGAATAAAATCCACTTCATACAACAGAGACTCTGAACCAACAACATCTGCGTCACATTGATAAAACTCTTGGTATCGACCATGTTGTGGACGATCAGCACGCCAAACTGGTTGAATTTGGTAACGTTTGAATGGAAAAGACAAATCATTTTGATGTTGCACCACAAAACGCGCAAAAGGAACTGTCAAATCATAGCGCAAGGCTTTCTCTGACAACGAATTTGCAAATCGTGGTAAGTTATTTTCTTCCAGTGCTTTTAGATCTGCCTTTTTAACTTTTTCACCAGAATTGAGAATGCGAAAAATCAAACGATCACCCTCTTCACCGTATTTCCCCATCAAGGTAGAGGACAATTCAAAAGAGGGAGTTTCTATAGGCGCAAAACCATACTTTTGAAAAGTCGTTTTAATCGTATCAAAAATATAGTTCCGCTTTGCTACTTCGATAGGTAAAAAATCTCTCGTTCCTTTTGGTATTGTTGGTTTTTGCGCCATAACTACACTTCTTTTAGTGGGCAAAAGTACGTAATTTTTTATGTTTATTTGTAAACAAGGGTGTGTGATTTATGGCTTCACAAATAATTTTAGGCTGAACCTAGTAATAAACTAAAGCCTACGTATGAATTGCAGTATCTAACGAACAAATTGTAATGATAATCTTTAATTCAACTTAAAAGGACATTGAAGGAAAAATCTTGGAACTCTCACAGAAAAGCTTTTGACAGCTTTTCCTTGATCGGTTAATTGATGAAATTGATAAAACCCAACCATATAGCCTAGTTCAGAGCTTAAGTCACAAGCAGAGCGATAAGCAAATACCTCACCAGGTTGTAAAACTGGTTTTTCTCCAATTACACCTTCACCATTAACAAAACGTGTTTGATCGAGTGAGTCCATAATTCTCCAATGTCTTCGTGTCAATTGAATGGGAAAAGGATTTCGATTTTCTATTTCGATTCTGTAATTAAATAACTATACATTATCTTGAACATCAGACAAATCCTCTCTAAAATAGGTGTCCACAGAAATTTTCACTCCGTCTGTAATCGCTGTATTCATAGCTAAATATTTGAATAAAAGTAAACAATCATACTTATAAAACAAAGCTTTTTTCACTTTTGTTTAGCTCTGAAAATTGAAAATGCCTGCAAAAAAGAGTAAATAAAGCAGGTTGATATACCATAAACTAAAAATAGAACTACTATTTTTGCAAGTCAATTAGAAATAACAACACAAATGATAGCAATAACGCTTCCAGATGGCACAATAAAACAGTATACAACTGGTGTTACGGCATTGGATGTGGCGAAAGAAATAAGCGAAGGGCTAGCGCGCAATGTCTTAGCGGCTGAAGTAAATGGTAAAGTCGTCGACCCAACCTTGGAAATTCATGAAGATAGTTCTTTGAGATTGCTGACGTGGAATGACGAGGAGGGAAAATCTACCATGTGGCATTCTTCTGCACACCTAATGGCAGAAGCACTAGAAGCGCTTTATCCGGGGGTTAAATTAGCTATTGGTCCTCCCGTCAAAAATGGATTTTATTATGATGTAGATTTTGAGGAGTACTCATTTTCTGAAAAAGACCTTCCTAAGGTTGAACAGAAAATGAAAGAACTCGCTAAAAAGAAAAGTCCATACATTCGAAAAGAAATTTCAAAAGCAGACGCATTAGCTTATTTCACAGAGAAAAAAGATCCTTACAAGCTTGAATTAATCAATGAGCTGGAAGACGGAACTATAACGTTTTATACACAAGGGGATTTCACAGACTTATGTCGTGGGCCACACATACCACACACAGGGTTTATTAAAGCAATTAAACTAACCTCTGTTGCAGGTGCATATTGGAGAGGTGACGAGAAAAACAAACAACTTACACGGATTTACGGAGTAACCTTTCCAAAAAAGTCAGAGCTTGATGAACACCTAGAGAAACTAGAATTAGCTAAACAGCGAGACCATAGAAAACTAGGAAAAGAATTAGAGTTATTTACTTTCTCGCAAACCGTTGGACAAGGATTACCGCTTTGGTTACCGAAAGGAGCGGCATTACGTGAAAGACTTGAAAACTTTTTAAAACGAGCACAACGCAAAGCTGGATATGATCAAGTGATGACTCCTCACATAGGTAATAAGGAATTATATGTTTGCTCTGGTCACTATGAAAAATATGGAGAAGATTCTTTTCAGCCCATCAATACGCCGGCGGAAAACGAAGAGTTTTTATTAAAACCGATGAACTGTCCTCACCATTGTGAAATTTTCAAGGCAAAACCTTATTCTTACAAGGACTTACCTGTTCGTTTTGCTGAATTTGGCACTGTCTACCGTTATGAGCAAAGTGGAGAACTACATGGGTTAACACGCGTAAGAGGTTTTACTCAAGATGATGCCCATATTTTCTGTACTCCAGAACAGGTAAAAGAAGAGTTTAAAAATGTAATAGACTTAGTGTTATACATTTTTAAAACCTTAGATTTTCATAATTTCAAAGCTCAGATTTCTTTAAGAGACCCTGAGAATAATGAAAAATACATAGGTTCAGATGAAAATTGGGAAAAGGCAGAAAAAGCCATACAGGAAGCAGCTGCTGAAAAGAATTTGAATACGGTTGTAGAATATGGAGAAGCTGCATTTTATGGCCCTAAGTTAGATTTCATGGTAGAAGACGCCATTGGTAGAGAGTGGCAACTAGGAACAATTCAAGTGGATTATAATTTACCAGAGCGATTTGAATTAGAGTATACAGGAAGTGATAATGCTAAACATCGTCCTGTGATGATTCACAGAGCGCCATTTGGATCTATGGAAAGATTCGTTGCGGTACTCTTGGAGCATTGCGCTGGAGATTTCCCACTATGGTTGACAACAGAGCAGTTCGTTATTCTACCAATTAGTGAAAAATTCAATGCTTATGCCGAAAAAGTTTCTATTCTCCTAAATAATTACGATATTCGCGGATTCGTTGACGATAGAAATGAGAAAATTGGCAAGAAAATTAGGGACGCTGAGTTAAATAAAATTCCTTTCATGTTAATTGTTGGAGAGAATGAAGTAAGTGAAGAAACGCTCTCAGTGCGTCAACGAGGGGAAGGTGATTTGGGCACAATGAGTTCAAATCAATTTGTAGAATTTGTAAATAAATTAGTTGAAGATGAGTTGTCTACGCAGGTAGGTGAGTAGATAATTGTTAATATGTTTAAATGAGAAAAGGACCAAAGAAAAGATTTCAACCGAGAAGACAAGAAGATCCAAATAGGATTAATGAGCGAATACGAGTACCTAAAGTGAGACTCGTTGGTGATGGTATGGAGCCGCAAATTATTGCGACCGAACAGGCTATAAAGTTAGCACAAGAGCAAGACCTCGACTTAGTAGAGATCTCTCCAAATGCTGATCCACCCGTTTGTAAAATCATGGATTATAAAAAGTTTCTTTACAATCAAAAGAAGAAACAAAAAGAGCTCAAAGCGAAACAATCCAAAGTTGTGATCAAAGAAATTCGTTTTGGACCCAATACGGACGACCATGACTTTAACTTTAAGTTAGCGCATGCCAAAAAGTTTTTAGAAGAAGGAAGTAAGGTAAAAGCTTTTGTTTTCTTTAGAGGAAGAACAATTGTGTTTAAGGACAGAGGAGAAATTCTTTTACTTCGATTTGCTCAAGAACTTGCTGAATTAGGAACACTAGAGCAAATGCCAAAACTTGAAGGGAAGCGAATGACCATCATGATAAACCCGAAAAAAGGTAAATAGAATAATAATTAGTGAGTAATAACTTTTAAAAAAAAGAGAAGATGCCAAAAATGAAAACAAAGTCCAGTGCAAAGAAAAGATTTTCTATCACTGGAAGTGGTAAAATTAAGCGCAAGCACGCGTTTAAAAGCCACATTTTGACAAAAAAAACAAAAAAACAAAAACGTAACTTGACACAGTCAGGTCTTGTAGATAAGGCGGACGAATCGAACATCAAGTTGCAATTGTGTATGAAGTAATTTCCAACAAAGTGTTGGAAGGTTAACAAGTTAAACCCGATGCTGAGTAACTAAGCTTTCTGAAATAGTGAAGCACTTTGTGTCAAAAAACAAAAAAATATGCCAAGATCAGTTAATCATGTAGCATCAAGAGCGAAAAGAAAAAACTTTTTAAAGCTTGCTAAAGGATACTACGGAAGAAAGAAAAACGTTTGGACAGTAGCAAAAAATGCTATTGAAAAAGGTTTAGTACACGCCTATTCAGGTCGTAAACAAAAGAAAAGAAACTACCGCTCATTATGGATTCAGCGTATTAATGCTGGAGCGAGAATGCACGGTATGAGCTATTCTCAATTCATGGGGAAAGTGAACAAAAGTGATTTAGAATTAAACCGTAAAGTTCTTGCGGATTTAGCTATGAATCACCCAGAAGCTTTTAAAGCGGTTGTTGACACTGTGAATAAATAAGTTGATTTTACCTCACTAATTATAAAAGCCTGCATGTTATGCAGGCTTTTTTGCGTTTTTTACTTTACCTTAAAGTTTAAAAAATACAGCTTTTAACCGCTCCACAGCACGAAAAGATTTGACTTTCGCATTGTTTTCCGTAATGTTTAATTGCTCCGCTATTTCTCGATAAGACATCCCTTCGTAATACCTCATTTTTAAAATATTAAGGTCCCTTGGTTTTAATTCCATCAAAGCTCTTTCTAGTTTTCTCTTGCGAATTATTTTCTCCTCGTCTTTGAATACCTCCATAAAGGATGAAAGATGCGCTTTTTCAAGTGGAATGGCCTTTTTCTTTTTTCGATCTCTAAATGCTTGATTCAACTCACTTTTTGCAATTCTGTACAACCATGATCCAAAAGGAACACCTTTGTATTCGTATCGGTATAAGTTCTTAATAGCCTTAACAAATACTTGAGATGTTACATCTATTGCTTGTTCATGATCGTCCATTCGTTGCTCGATGTAACGAAAAATTTGTTCGTAATACTTTTTGTACAAAGGCCCAAAGTCTTTTGGGTTTTCTTTAGCGCTTTGTATCCACTCTAACTCCATCAAGAGCATACGATCAGAGTGATGGTACACTGGATTAATACTATTCATAATTTTGGGTTTTATAGTTCAACATTTACTTTAGCACATATCACAAAACGTGCCGTTTAGATTCAAAGCTTGGATGAACGGTTTGTTTTCTATTTAAACGTTTGGTTTCAGATTATATTGTTTGTTAAATGAAATTAAGAAATATTTAACACCCTGCTAAACCTTACGTGGGACGGTTTCAATGGCAAAAGGAATACCAGAGATAATACCGAAAACCTGCCTTGACCAGTAGACTTGTGGAAGGAACAGTTCAATTTTTAGATTGGTTACCTCATTACATCTATTCAATTATGAAAATTTCAATTGTTTAAAAAAAATGATTAGTTTTAATACTCATTAAGCAATCAACAGTTTAAAGTATAAAAATGGATTCAAGGTATTACCAACAGAAAGAAATTTCTAACCCTACAAAAAACACATCACATATTTTGTCTTTGCTATTCATGCCCTTGATTTTGGCTTCGATTTTATGCTTAACATTAGGATGCAGTGATACTGAAAAACAAGAAGGAACTTATGACTTAGTCGAAGGTGATACAACCAAACATGAACGAACTGACCATAGTACAATCAAGTCTGAGCAAAAAGAGATAGCTAATTTGGAACCAGAGTGGTCTCCATTTGAAAACTTAGACACCTTATTAGGTATTTACACCATAAATTTTGACGATACTCCCGCACGAATTGTAATCAATTACTTGAACTCGAGAAAAGCTATTGGCTACAATATTGTAAAAGGATTACAACGAAATATTAACGGAGATGTAAATGAAACAAAAGACAGTATTTTTGTCGTGTTAGCTGAACCTGGCGACCATAAAGCAGATGGTGTTTTCTATTTAGCTTGGTCCAAAGAGAACTTAAACGGTAATGGATACTGGGAGTCGAATAGTGGTAACTTCAAAAGAAAAAAATTCTCGCTTTCTAAAGTAGAAGTTCCTGAGCGAAATAAATATCATTCAAATGCAGAAATAACAAGTGCCAATTTTGCTGATTATTTTTACTATGTCGAAGATACGATTGGAAACTTAACATTTCACGAAGACGGAAAAGTAGTGTATTCATACTATGAAGAAGAAGACAATATTCATCGTAGAGAGCAATTGTCAAGTTTTAATGGAACGTGGTTAGTTGAAGGAGATTCTGTTTTTATCCATTGGCAACCAAATGAAGTTTTTACAAGCAGAAAAACTGTTTTCTACATAGATTTCCCTGATGATGAAGACACTGATTATTATGAAATCCCAACCCTTGAGTCAGAAGATCGTTCCTTTTATCCACTTTGGTATTAATGAAAATAGGCGTATCCATACTTTTTTATAGCGTTGTGGCCTACGCCACATATTTGATGATACTTATCGCATTACCACACTTAGCTCTTCAGTCGGGCATAGACTTTTTACAAACTAAACAACCTATTTATCATCTGAAACTATGGAGATGGAGTTTTTACATACACATATTTAGCGCAATACCTGTTTTGTTTTTTGGTATATTTCAATTTAGTCGATTCGTACTAAAAAAGCACCCGAAAATACATCGCACGAGTGGATTAATTTACGCGACTATACTACTTCTATTAGCCGCTCCATCAGGATTAATCATGTCCTTTTATGCGAATGGAGGACTTATTGCCCAACTCGGATTTGTGTTGATGAGCCTACTATGGATTCTTACTACCATACTCGCTTTATATGACATCAAACAGAAAAATCATGTATCTCACGGAAAATGGATGCTCAGAAGTTATGCCTTAACATTTGCAGCAGTAACACTTCGTTTTTATGGATTTTTAGTAGATTACTTTCACTTCAACATACCACCCAAAGAAACCTATATTTTACTCGCTTACCTTAGTTGGATTCCAAATTTAGTTATCGCTGAGATACTCATTCGATTCAGATTCATCGACCGACTCATCCAAAAAAACATCCGCTAAATCAAGACTTTCTTGTAAAGCTAATTTACCGTCATCCATAATCTCCCAGTTTTCCGTTGTTACTAAATCTAACGCTACAATCGGGTTTTGATAAAATCCATATTCATCGGGATCTTTATCGTAAGTAATAGCATAATGTTTAATCGACAACTCTCCAGTTTCAGATATATTACACACTTTTAACGGACCTTTTAAGTCTGATGTTCCAGCAATTACACGTTTATCAATTAATTTCCCTTCGTTAGAAAAAGTAGCTAATTTATACGTTACTGGAGCGTATTCTCCAAGAAATTCATCCCTTTCAATATAAACGAGTGCAACAAATTCAGGTTGTTCCATTAATTTACGATAATAATAAAACCCTTTTGACACTTCTCTTGAAAACTTTTCGTCTCTCATTTCAGCTATGTAAACCTCATAATCGTAGCTGATATAGTTAGTACTTTTAAAAAGAGAACCATGTATATTTTGATCCAATGTATTCGGTAACAGCATGGATGGGAAACGATTTTTGAACTTTAACCAGAATAAATTTTCCGCATTAGACATACCAGCTATTCCTTTATTCAAATGTCGATCAAACAAGTAAGAATCCCGCAAATAAGCCAAGTCCTCGTCCTTTTGAATGTGATTGATATTGGTATATCCCGCTTGAAGTGCATATTCTAAATATTTTCCTGCCATTTCAATATTCTCTAAATTTGAATAAACACAAGCCAAGTTATAAAGCACTTTGGAGAATGGTTCGTAGCCCAATTCTTCCGCCACCTGATACGCTTTTAATGCTTCTTCAAAATCAAATAAGTCCATTTGAATATTCCCTATTTCATAATACGCTTTCGCAGATGGAGACAACACAACTGAGGATTTCATTTTTTCAAGTGCATCCGTTAACTTATCTTGATTTCTATACAAGTCTAAGCCCTCCAAAAAAAGCTGATTGGCTTTATCTAAATCACTTTGAGATGCGTCCACATGCATTTTGACAACCGAACCGTCAAATAAATTAGTTTCTGACATTGGAATTGAGGCTGTTTGTAACTTAACCAAATCATTCGGGAGTTGCTGCATTGAATCACCACAAGACAATAGAAGAAAAAGTGAACCCAAGGCTGATAAATAAGAATGAAATTTCATTTATTACATTTTAATAGTTACTAAATTACTAAAAATAAGGAATAAACGAAATTTTAATTCGAAAACCTACTTAATGACGTATAATCACCTTCGTTCTATGCGTCAGCTTTTCATTTGCTATTTCAAACATATAAACACCTTGCGGCAATCCGTTCAAATGCATTATTTCGGCTGAACCTTGCGCTTTAAATGATCCTTCATGTACCAATTTTCCGAGTACATCTAACACTTTTAATTGATAATTAGAACCAGGTTCTAATCCTTTTAACGTAAAACTTCCGGTATTAGGATTAGGATACAAGACCAATTCATTATATACCATTTCATTTACTGTGGACAAACTACCTGGAGGTCCCATCATGATATTATCAATGTAAAAATTATTACCGTTGTTGGAATTGAAATAAAAACGAACCATCAAGTTCTCCGTTAAAAAATTACTCGAAATATTGGTTACATTAAATCGTTTCCAATCCTCATCCGACGTTGGAGCCCAATCCTCCGTATTGTCCAACACTCCAACTGCTGACAAATCAGAACTTGAGATATTTCTTCTAATCGTCCACGAATCACCACAGTCTGTTGAAACTTCTATTCTTAAAAAATCTGAGTTTGTAGGAGCATTTCGTGCAAAAGCTACATCAAATTGCAATTCAAAAGACGTTAAATCACTTGCGTCCACGGGCAAGTTATAAAAAGTGTAATTCGCACCTCTTTCAGAATTATTATTGGCCAATTTCAAAGATCGATTACTTTGAAAACCAACATCCGCAATTTCCCAATTCAAGGGTCTTGAGGGGTGTTCTACTACCCATCGACTATTGAATACAGAAACAGATTCAAAATCTTCACTCATTCCTGCTTGAGTTCCTTTTTCAGGTATAACTTTAATAAAATCATCTAATGACACAGACTTGATATCTGTACCATCAGAAACCTCTAATGAAACACTAAATAATCCAACTTCATTAAATGTTACCACCACAACAGAATCAGTTGAGGAAGAAATGGTAGCGCCTTCAAAAGTCCAGGTTCTCGAATTCACACCATGAAATGAAATATCTGAGAAGGAAATAGACTCACCTACACATACCACTTGTTTGGAAGCACTAACTCTCGCCTCACATAGCGTAGGAGTATAGTCTTTCACTCCCGTAGCAATTAAGTTTTCTTCTGTCCATAAGTTGTTTCGATTTGCTATCGGTGAATTTAAGCAAGCATGCATTCTTTCTTTTTGACCGTCTGTGAACATCAATGCACAATAAGCATAGTCCATATAGTTTTGTACATTATCCAAACTGCCGCAACTTGTTCCATTTAAATCACACGACTGCCAGCCAATGGTTAAAGGAGTATCTTCCACTCCATCATCATGGTCACAGTTCTCAGGTTGAGCCACCGGTAAGTAAAAGTAATTCGGCACATTGTTACCTCCCCAGATATGTTGCAAATTCAAATAATGTCCGATTTCGTGGGTGACTACAGTTCTTCGAAAATCATTCGAAGTCCCTATTGTTCCAACATAGCTATGCTGCATTACAATTCCATCCCATTCAGGAACAGTATCTGCTGCTCCAGGTAACATCGCATGACCTGCTAAAGAAGCAGCTTGATTACAAACGTAAATGTTAAGGTATTTATCCGGTGGCCATTGCACAATATCTTTCACAGAATGATCCCCGATCATTGTTAATCCAGATACATGTCGTGTAATACCGCTTGTACAATTTCCATCAGGATCTAGTTGCGCCAACCGAATTTCGATTTCGGTATCCGCAGCAATATCTCGAAATTGAGACACAATAGCTACTGTATCGGCGTTCTTTTTCCGCATTTGGATATTCACTTGTTCTATTGCATCATAAATCTGTTCATCCGAAATATTCTCAGGTCCAAAATTATGAATGACGTGAAAAACAACAGGAATAATATATGGATCCCCATTTCTTTGTTGATTTGGTAAAAAAGTCTCTGTAAATTCTTCTAACCGTTGACTCGCCTCATAAATTGGAGCTTGTAAATTCGGGTATTCATCCAACAACTGCTGATGCATTAGGTCTGTTGCACAAGGCAGGGGGCCTTCTTCTTGACCGAAAATGAACAGATGTAAAAAAATTAAAAGTCCTGAAAATACCGATTTGTTCATGCTATTAAGATTTGAAACAAAGGTACGTAAAAATGGTAATTCACAAATAAATTTGACCTATTCAAATTTATTCTCACTCCTCCTCCCGAGGAATGACATAGGCTTTTAGTTTTATTTTGTCTTTTCTTCTAGAATTAGAAAAGATCTCTACTACCCTGTCTTGATGGTAGAACTTGTTATTCGTATCAAATGAGACGAATATGGTATCTTGTTCAAGTGGAGCAATGGGTTGTTTAGGAAAAGTAACTTTTGTGCAAGAACAGGCTACTTTAATCTCCTCTATTACTAATGGTTGTTCACCCGTATTTTGAAAAACGAAATAGTGTGTTAATTCTACTCCCTCATTCACTTTACCCCATTTAACTATTGGTTTATCTATAAAAGAAAGTTCCGCATATTGGGAGAACCCAATTGCGGAACTGAACATTAGTATAGCGTATGCTAAATACTTACAAAACATACATCTATGGTATCTTAATTAGCAGCTGGTGCACCTGAGTTATTCACAGGAGCTGCATCTTTTGGACCTTCTTCCACTGTTCCTTTAATACGAATAGTTTTAGTAGGCTCGTTAGAAGCATTGGACTGTAACGTTACACTTTTTCCAAAAGGACCAACACGCTTCGTGTCATACTTTACTTTAATCGAACTAGACTCTCCTGGAGCAATTGGTTCTCTTGGCCATTCAGGTACTGTACACCCACAAGAACCTTTTGCGTTAGAAATCATTAACGGCTCGTTTCCTGTATTCGTAAATTTAAACTCGTATGTTCCATTTCCATACTGCTTAATTGTTCCATAATCGTGAACGTCTTTCTCGAACTCAATCATTGGTCCAGACTGTACTTCTTGAGCAGCAACCTCATTGGTCATAAAAAGCGCTCCTAAAGCTAAAGCAAATGTTAGTAATCCTTTTTTCATGTTATCTAAATTTTGTTTCATCAAAAATAAGCGAATTATTGCCTACTAAACTATTTTTAACATTCCATTAACAGGTGCGCTAAATCCCTTTCTGTTTAAAAAAGTAGTTTACTGCATCACGCACAGAACCAAGCTTTAATAAAAGTTCTTTTGCTTTATCATCGGAGAGCTTGGTTTCTTGTGCTACCATCCGAGTACCACGCTGAACAAGTTTTTCATTGCTCAACTGCATATCGACCATTTTATTTCCCTTTACATGTCCCAACTTAATCATGAGACTCGTGGATATCATATTAAGCACAAGCTTTTGGGCTGTACCTGATTTCATACGTGTACTACCTGTAACAAACTCTGGACCTACAATAGGAACCATGGGATATTTAGCGCTTAATGCCAAAGGACTCCCAGGATTACACGTTATTCCGCCTGTAATAATACCAACTTTTTTAGCCTCTTCTATTGCTCCCAATACATAGGGGGTTGTACCTGATGCTGCAATACCAACAATAACGTCGTTTTTAGTGATATCATGCGTTACTAAATCCTTCCAACCAGTATTAAAATCATCTTCGGCATTTTCTACTGCTTTTCGGATGGCAGTGTCTCCCCCGGCAATTAATCCAACAACCTTTCCATGTTCAACACCAAATGTAGGTGGACACTCCGAAGCGTCTAAGATTCCTAAACGACCACTTGTGCCTGCTCCTAAATAAAACAATCGACCTCCTACTTTCATTTTTTCAGAGGCATGAGAGACAAATTTTTCAATTTCAGGTATAATTTTCTCTACGGCTAACGGAACCAACTTGTCTTCACTATTCATTCTAATCAATAGTTCCTTAACACTTAATTGTTCCAGATTATCGTGTTTACTCGACTCTTCGGTAATCTTTTTCAATGTATCTTCTATTCGTTGAAAAAATGCGCTTATTGTACCACCAACTTCTTCATGATTTTTTGTCCATTAGAGGAAATAAAAACATGATACATACCCTGCTTCCAATCAGCTACATCAATTTGTTTTTCCTTTACACCACTGAACGTTTCTTTCAAGACACATCTACCATCTACAGCGTAGACTTCAATGTCATCAAATACAAAATCAGCCTTTACAACAACTCGCTCATAAGCGGGGTTAGGATACAATTTTATTTCTTGATTAGCAAAATCTTGAACACTAGCGTCCAATCCAAGATAAAAATCTCTGTATGCAATTTCAGTAATATTTAAACCACCCCCCACTTCTCTGGCCTCAACACGTAACAACGGTAAATCTTGAAATTTCGTCCACCACTCATACTTATGTACCCTTGGTTGGTTAATAGGAATCCAATTATTAAATACTCCAAAGTCAATTTTCACAGAGTCCTGTTCCTCAATGACATGATGTATTCGAATCGCATTAAATGTTCCCAAAGCGGTAGTAATAGAGCCATAACCATCTACCACCGAATAACGTTGTCTATATTGAATGAATATGGCATCAAAAAACGGATTCAAATTCATAATAGTTCTACCTCTAGAAGTATATTCGTCTCCATACGTCAATGGCAGCTTATATGCCATTTCTACCGTATCGGAACGAAAAGGTAAAATATTTCCAGAAACCCCTAAACTCAACCCCGTGTAAGTTATAGAATCCTCATCAATGCGCGTAAAACGATATACATCATCAATGTCAATCGGTAAAATACCACCAAGTTGATCTAAGGGTAAACCAAGAAAATCTCTATAATAATTCGAAGACCATCTCCCTGCATTCGAACCAAATTGGAGATTAGCAAGTGGACCGCCACTTGAAACGGGTGATGGTTCTACTAAACGCTGTTCGGAGGCTACTAAGTACGAAAAATCCCATACGGATTGAGGTCCAGTTGTTTCTATATCGATATTTGGGTCTGACGCAATGGAAATTCGAACGGTATCCCCTTCTTTAATCATGTCTTCAGCTTTTAACACTACCTGCGAAATTAAGCCACTAGAAATCAATGAAAAAAAAATAAAAATAAATGTTCTTTTGTAGTTTAAATAGTTCTGCATGCTTGTAAGATTTGTTCAAATGTAACCATTTTTATTCTCGTAATCCAATGAATTGAACCTTTTTTATAATGCGCAAAGGAATGACTATAAGTTGTATCGGTCATACTCTTTAATTCACTCCATTATTATCATGATTTCAAAAAAACATATTAGTACTGGTATCCAAAAAAAGAAATAGGTCTTTTCGTTTTACACAAAACGAGAGTCAATTGGAGGAAAAACTAAGAAGTTTTAGAAAGTCTAATTCTTGGTACAGTTATTGAAATAACTAAAATAATTTAAAATTAGTATTCTAACTTTCGTAATTATTACGATATTTATACTTTAAAAACAATTACTATGAAAAATATTATTGTATTAGCCGTGTTTTTTATTATTGGTTTCCAATTGAATGCGCAAACAGCTGAATATATTGGAACTGCAGACAATTTTTCTGAAAAAGTTGCAGAGGGTGTGTTTCAAATCATAATGCCTGAAAACACTCAATCTTCTGAAATAGAAAGAACATCAGCGTATTATACTGATTATTTCACAATCGGATACGATGAAAATGAAAGAATGGTGACCGTAACTATGGTTCAAAACGATGCGCAATCACGCAGAGTGATTAATCGCTTTTTACTTTCAAATGGCGTGAAGGAAATTTCGTTCGATGGAAATACGTTTAACATCAACTCCTTTTTTAATCAACATTTGAGTCAAGACTAATATCTGAAAGGTGTTCGAAAGACACCTTTTGTTATTTTATAAAAGGGTTATACAACCTAAAAAGTCTTTTCTTCTTAACTGATTTCTTAGCGGTGATTTAATTGTCAGCATATTCAGCCAGCTCCATCCAACGCATGGATTTTTCTTCTATATATTGTACTACCTCTGATAATCGCATACTTACTTTTTCCATTTCTGTTCCCGATAAAGCACTATTCGAAAGTTCTTCGGTTAATTTTTCTTTTTCCGACTCTAGCTGCATGATTTCTTCATCTAATACTTCGAATTCTTTCTTTTCTTTAAAGGTTAGTTTTACTTTTTCTATAAAAGCATTTGCGTCAGATATTTTATCCTCTTTGTCTTTGATTCGTTTTCGTTCCTCCTTTCTTTTAACATCTTTTTGCTCATTGACTTTTTTCTCTGCCAACTTCAAATGCTCACGATATACAGTATAATTTCCAATGATATCCTTTACCTTGCCTTCCCCTTCAAAAACAAACAAGTGATCCACCATTTTATCCATAAAATAGCGGTCGTGAGATACAACAATCAAACAGCCTTCAAAACTTTTTAAGTAATCTTCCAATACACTCAACACAAAAATATCTAGGTCGTTTGTCGGCTCATCCAAAATTAAAAAATTAGGATTTGCCATTAATACTTTCATCAACTTCAAGCGACGCTTTTCTCCCCCACTTAACTTATGCACAAAATTGTAATGCATGCTTCGAGGAAAAAGGAATTTTTCCAGAAATTGAGCTGCAGACATTTCTCTTCCCTTTGTTAATGGAATAAACTCTGCTACATCACGAATAACATCAATTACCTTTTGATTTTCATCAACTTGAATATTTTCCTGCGAATAATAACCAAACACAACCGTATCACCTTTTATTACTTTTCCAGTGGTAGGTTCCTCCTCTTGCAGTAGCATTTTTAAAAAGGTAGATTTCCCAGCGCCATTAGCACCAACAATACCCAAACGCTCTTGACGTTTAAAGGTATACGACATTTTTTCAAGTATTATTTTATCTCCGAAAGACTTAGATAAACTGTGTAGTTCCAAAATCTTGGAGCCTAATCGCTCCATTTTGGTTTCAATATTTAACTCATCCTTTTGAAGATTTTTACTCGCTTCTTTCTTTGTTTCGTAAAACGCATCTATACGGGCTTTTTGTTTTGTGCCCCTCGCCTTCGGTTGACGACGCATCCAGTCCAACTCTTTGCGCATTTGGCTCTTGGCCTTACCCACAGTTACCGCTTCTAACTCCTCCCGTTCTGCTTTTTTTTCCAAATAATATGAAAAATTACCTTTATAACGATAAATCGTTTGATTTTCCAGTTCAATAATTGAATCAGCTACCACTTCCAAAAAGTAGCGATCATGCGTCACCATAAACATTGTAGCCTTGGAAGTCGATAAATACTCCTCGAGCCATTCAATCATATCTAAATCGAGGTGGTTTGTAGGTTCGTCTAAGATCAAAAAATCAGGTTCGGCGATCAATACTTTAGCCAAGGCGACTCTTTTCCGCTGACCACCTGAAAGATTTTCTATTTTTTGATAAAAATCTTCAAATTTAAGTTTACTCAAAACCTGCTCGACTTTCACCTCAAAATCCCATGCATTTAAAGACGAAATTTCTTCAAAAAGATTAGCTATTTTTTGCTCATCATTCAAGCGCATCGCCTCTTTGTATTCCTTGATTACTTTTAACTTTGGAAGGTCGTGATTTAACACCTCATCAATTATGGTATTCGATAAGCAAAGTTTCTCAGTTTGTTCCAAGTAGCCAACTTGTATCCCCTTACGAAAAACAACACGACCATCGTCCTCCGTTTCTTCACCAACCAAACATTTCAACAATGTTGACTTTCCATTTCCATTTTTCGCAACAAGCGCTACTTTTTGACCTTGATCAATACCAAAAGTAATATCCTTAAAAATTGTTCTGTCCCCGTAGGTTTTTGTGAGGTTTTCAACCGATAAATAATTCATTCTGTTTCCTTCCTCTTATTAACGAATACGGTCTATCGATTTTAGAAGATCTAAATCTCTTTTCACTCCTAGATTCCCCAAAAAGGAAAAAGCCGTAGCTACAATCAACAAATAGTATCCTATTCCCAATCTACTTTTCACTAATAAACCTTCTAACATGCCATTCAACTGACCTCGCGTAGCATAAAATATAACCGTTACAATTATTAATCCAACCAAGAGCGTCACAAAACTCAGTCTACCAAGTTTTTGTTGTGTTTCTAACTTTTTGTATGAGAGCAAAACTGCCAATGCTAACATTGATAAGAAAATCGAAATTAAATAAAAAGGAAAGCTCACTATTGGAGAAGCTGCAAGCCGATTTGTTTGAGACTTTAATTTCAAAAACTGCTGCATATTCTTACTTTCATCCTCTTTTTTCAAGTCAATAGTACCGTCTGCTATCGTACCAAAAACATTCATAGAAATATTCACATCCACTTCTTGTTTTTTCTCAAGTTGAAACGAAAAAATAGTTGCTCCAAAAGAAATCCATATTAATCCGACTGCAACTATTGTAAAGTAAACCGTTTGAATGCGTTGTAACATACCTTTTTAAATTAGTAAGACAAAGGTAAGGAATTTGACGATATAAAAACTAAAAAAACAAGTGACTCCAAGAACAAATACACTTAAGATTTGAAGGCTTCTATTTTTATTTCAATGTTGTAAATAGTTATTTGAGGTGCTAATTTACCCCGAATAAATATTAAGTTGTGAAACAATACCTTGTTGATTGAGCAGCCTATAAAATTAAAAAAATTGAGATAAAATCATTCGTCTTAAAGTGAATTCCTATTCGTTTAGACGAAGAATATCAATCAAGCATACAAAAAAACTTAACTCAACTATCCTCTAAACAAACTCACTTATTAAGTAATCCTTTAAATATTAAACAACTTGATGGGTAGTTGGTAATTTTATAACTAAATAAAGCGTATGAAAAACCAATCAATACAATCTAAAAGTAGTAAATTCAAAGTAAACTTATTGATGTTTTTGTTCTTTAACGTGATTTGTCAAAACGTATATTTCGCACAACCCAATGAAGCGATTTACTTTAACGGAGAAACTTCCCTCATCAAATTTTGTAATTCTTGTGAAGAGTTATGGGATGATAGTGATTTTGCTACGGACGAATTCACC
>SKHH01000153.1 GCA_007117055.1 Lishizhenia sp.
CATAATTCAATCCGCTATCCTTTTCCCAAGCAGCTTTATGAACCAACAAACGAGCAGTTTCAACAGCTGTAGCCATATCAGCTAACTTAAACGAAATAGCTTGATGCTTATAAATCTCTTTACCGAAAGCTTTTCTTTCTTTAGAGTACGCCAAGGCCAATTCCAGGGCTCCAGAGGCGATCCCTAATGCTTGAGCTGCGATTCCTATACGTCCGCCAGACAGAGTTTTCATAGCGAATTTAAATCCAAAACCATCTTCTCCAATTCTATTTTCTTTAGGAACTTTTACATCATTAAATAACAAAGTATGCGTATCACTACCTCGAATACCCATTTTATCTTCTTTTGCTCCAACAACAAAACCTTCCATGTCTCGTTCTACGATAAATGCGTTGATTCCTTTATGTCCTTTTTCGACATCTGTTTGAGCTATCACGAGATAAATAGAAGCTGAGCTACCATTGGTTATCCAATTCTTAGTACCATTTAACAAATAGTAATCTCCCTTATCAATAGCTGTAGTTCTTTGAGATGTTGCATCAGAACCAGCCTCTGGCTCTGACAAGCAAAATGCTCCAATTTTTTCTCCTTTAGCTAATGGGACTAAATATTTTTGTTTTTGCTCTTCCGTACCAAAAGCCTCTAACCCCCAACAAACGAGCGAATTATTAACAGACATACAAACCGAAACAGATGCGTCAACTTTTGAGATTTCCTCCATTGCCAACACATAAGAAAGGGTATCCATTCCTCCCCCTCCATATTTGGGGTCAACCATCATACCCATAAATCCGAGTTCTCCTAACTGTTTGATTTGTTCTGCTGGAAATTGTTGTGCGTTATCTCTTTCTATTACACCTGGTTTCACTACATTTTGAGCAAAATCTCTTGCTGCATCACGCACTGCTTTATGTTCTTCCGAAAGTTCAAAATTCATATTCTCTAATTATTAAATTCATAAAATCGAGCCAAAAATAATGCTTATATTTGAATCTTAGGAAAGAATTATCTGTCATATATGAAATCATTTCGAGTTTTAGGTCTTATGTCGGGAACCTCATTAGATGGGTTAGACATTGTAGATGTTGAGTTTACGGAAGAAAAGAACACATATAAATTTAATATTCACAACAGTCAGACCTTCCCCTATCCTGAAAAAATCAAAACTCAACTTACAAAAGCAACAAAATTAAGTGGTATTGAAATCGCAACATTAGATGTAGAATTAGGGCGTTTTTATGGGCATAAAGTACATCAGTTCATGGAGAGTTGTCAAATCAAAAATAATGATATCGATTTTGTTTCTAGTCATGGACACACCATTTTTCATCAACCACATGAAGGTATTACGCTTCAAATTGGAAATGGCCCAGAAGGCGCAATACTTTCTAAACTAAAATGGATTTGTGATTTCCGAACAAAAGATGTAGCCTTGGGTGGTAACGGAGCTCCTCTAGTTCCAATTGGTGATCAATATTTATTCCAATCTTATGCCGACAGTTTTTTGAACATAGGAGGTTTTGCAAATATTTCTTATTTTATGGATGATGAATGCAAGGCTTTTGATATCTGTCCAGCCAATATCATTTTAAATCATTTTGCTAAAATGCATGATTTGGAATACGATGAAAATGGAAGGCTTGGTAGAAAAGGAAAAGTGAATTCAGCATTACTTACTCAACTAGATGAACTAAATTACTACAATGCTAAACCTCCGAAATCACTTGGTATTGAATGGGTTGAAAAATATTTTTTCCCAATTATTAAAGAATGTTCTATTTCAATAGAAGACAAAATAGCTACATGCTATGACCATATCGGAAAACAAATTGCGAAAACGTTAAACAAACTAGAAATGAATAGTGTATTCCTTTCCGGTGGTGGAGCAAAAAATAATTTCCTAATAGAACTACTTAATGGTTATTACCATGGTGAAATCATCCTACCTGAAAATGAAATAATTGAATACAAAGAGGCGATAATATTTGGGCTCCTCGGGGTGTTACGTTATGAAAAAAAATACAACTGTTTATCAAGTGTTACAGGAGCATCGGAAAATAGTATTTCAGGAATAATTCACTACCCCTGACAAAAATTATTAAATAATTGTAATTTAGTTGTCGTTTAAAATAGTTTTTTACTTTTGCTCGTTGATTCAACAATTGTGCGCATGAGAGATTTACTTGAAAAGTTTGAAAACAAACAGCCTGAAATTGTTTTCGAATGGAAAGATTCTGAAACAGAGGCTACGGGATGGGTAGTGATTAACTCATTACGAGGAGGTGCCGCAGGAGGTGGTACCAGAATGAGAGAAGGTCTAGATAAGCGTGAGGTAGAATCCTTGGCTAAAACTATGGAGGTAAAATTTACTGTTGCTGGGCCAGCAATTGGTGGAGCAAAATCGGGAATTAACTTCAACCCTAAAGACCCAAGAAAAGAAGGCGTATTGCGTCGTTGGTACGCTGCAGTAACTCCCCTTTTAAAGCACTATTATGGAACAGGAGGGGACTTAAATGTTGATGAAATTCATGAAGTGATTCCAATAACAGAAAGTTGTGGGGTTTGGCATCCTCAAGAAGGAGTTTTCAATGGACATTTCCAACCTCGTGAAGCACAAAAAATAAATAGAATTGGACAATTACGTTATGGAGTATTAAAAGTAATTGAAGATGAAATTTATTCACCTTCCGTTGAAAGAAAACTTGTTGTTGCAGATATGATAACAGGGTATGGTGTTGCCCAATCTGTGGAGCATTTTTATGCAATATGGAAAGGCGAACAAGTTAGAGATAAAAGAGTTATTGTTCAAGGATGGGGGAATGTAGGTTCTTCTGCTGCCTATTACCTTGCGCAAAGTGGTGCTAAAGTAGTAGGAATAATAGACCGCGTAGGAGGTTTAATAAATACCGAAGGATATAGTTTTGACCAAATAAAAGAACTTTTCTTAACAAAAAACGGAAATGAATTAAATACTGATTCCATGATTGGTTTTGAAGAAGTTAATAATCAAATATGGGATGTTCCAGCAGATATTTTTATTCCTTGTGCTGCTTCACGCTTAATTACAAAAAATCAGGTTGAGCGGATTATCAATAGTGGAGTTGAGGTGATTTCGGCAGGAGCGAATGTTCCTTTTGCAGACCCAGAGATTTTCTTTGGAGAAATTGCTGACTACGCAGATAATCACTTGGCTGTAATTCCAGACTTTATTTCAAATTGTGGAATGGCAAGAGTTTTTGCCTATTTAATGTCCACTGATTTAGATGAAATGACAGACGAAGGGATTTTCTCCGACACTAGTGATATTATCAAGAAAGCTCTTGAGCAAACTCACTTAAAAAACCCAACCACCAAAGGTATCGCCAAAACTGCTTTTGAAATTGCATTAAAACAACTTGTTTAATTATTTATTATGGAATTTTTTATTGTTTCTGTTTTTGTGTTAGGTTATTTCGCTATTACCATTGAACACACCCTTAAAATTGACAAACTTGTTCCCGCACTTTTAATGATGGCTTTAGCCTGGGCGGGTGTGACTGTTGGACTAGATAGTTTCGAACACTGGTTTGACTCTTCGAATAGCGAACTGATAAGTCTAGCAGGATTAGACCATGATGCCAGAATGCACACTTTAGAAGAAACCCTGCTTCATCATTTTGGTAAAACATGTGAAATTTTAATTTTCCTTATTGGAGCAATGACCATTGTAGAAATCATAGATCATTTTCATGGATTTTCAACTATTAAAAGTTTCATTAAAACTAACAAGAAAAAAACCTTGTTATGGATAGTTGCTGGATTAGCTTTTGTGCTTTCGGCAATAATTGACAATCTTACAGCTACTATAGTACTTATCACAATTTTAAGAAAGCTACTGGATAAAAGTTCTGATAGAATTTGGTTTGCTGGTCTTATCGTAATTACTGCAAACGCTGGTGGAGCTTGGTCACCAATTGGAGATGTAACCACCACTATGTTATGGATGGGAGGTAAAGTGAGCGCAGAAGATTTATTTATAAAGCTTATTGTTCCTTCATTAGTTTGTGCTGTTATTCCAACGTTGATTGCAAGCTTTATGAAACCCTTTCAAGGCACTTTTGATTTACCAAAAGAAACAGAAAACTCTAACCCAAGAGGTCCATTCATGCTATACCTAGGTTTAGGAATGATTGTATTTGTTCCCCTTTTTAAAACAGTCACTCACTTACCTCCTTATGTGGGGATGATGTTATCTTTAGGTATTGTAGCCTTATTCGCAGAGACCATTTCAGCACGACAATTTAAAATGTCATTTTTAGGAGTTGTGAATAAGGATAAAGAACAGGACTATTTGGAAAATGTAGGTGGAACATCACAGGAAGAGCATAATCCACACCACGAGAGTCCAACGTTTAGAGCCTTAACAAAAATTGAAATGCCATCAATATTATTCTTTTTAGGGATATTAATGACTGTTGCGGCACTGGAATCTCTTGGTTTAGTTTTCAATTTTGGACAAACGGTAAGCGAAACGATGCATCAAGATGTATTTGTAATGTTATTAGGTGCAGGATCTGCAATTATTGATAATGTTCCTCTAGTCGCAGCGAGTATGGGTATGTTCCAAAATGAAATGGATCATCACATTTGGCATTTTATTGCCTACGCTGCTGGAACAGGTGGCTCAATGTTGATTATAGGTTCTGCTGCAGGAGTTGTCGCGATGGGAATGGAAAAGATTTCTTTTTTCTGGTACATGAAACACATGACTTGGTTAGCTCTCGTAGGATATATTGCGGGTGCTTTAGTTTATCTTTTAATTAACCCAGTATAAATTGTAACAATTTAAGTCAATAAACGTTTTTATATTATGAATGGATCATTTTTACTGCAAATTGCCGAAGACACAACCGGAGTTGGTGTTGAGGAAAACTATAAGGAAGTAGCTATCTGGCAGGCTGTTTCAGATGCTGCTAGTGACTTTATGGGAATGTTAATTCTTATTGTATTAACGATAATGTCATTTTATGCTGTATATGTATTCATAGAACGTCTTTTAGCCTTAAAGAGGGCTTCTCAAGGAGATCCAAACTTCTTAGCTCAAGTAAAAGAATTACTGAGTAATGGAAAGGTAGAAGACGCTAAAAATCTGTGTATTCGAACTGATTCACCATCTGCTCGAATGCTAGAAAAAGGAATCAGTCGACTTGGAAAACCTGTTGATATAGTCGCATCAACAATAGACAATACAGGGAAACTTGAAGTTGCGCGACTCGAGCAGCGATTAAGTTTTCTCGCAACAGCTGCTGGAGCAGCTCCAATGATTGGTTTCTTAGGAACAACCATCGGTATGGTAAAAACATTTAATGCCATGAAAAATCTTGACTCCTTAGATCTAGGAACAATTGCTCCTGGAATTATGACTGCAATGGTCACTACAGTAGCTGGATTGATTGTTGGTATTATTGCTTATATGGGGTATAATTATTTGGTATCCAAAATATCTAAGGTTGTTTACCGGATGGAAATAGACGCTATGGAATTCATGGATTTATTGCATAAACCAACTAAATAAAAACGTTATGGGATTCGGTACTCAAAATAAAATAAAGGCAGAGGGAGGAATGGCCTCCATGACTGACCTTGTTTTTTTATTGCTCGTTTTTTTCATTATTATGAGTACAATGGCTGAAAAAAACACTCCTGTAGAGCTGCCTCAACCATCGGAAAAACTGGATACCTCAAAAGAAAACACAACAACTACGGTAGTAGTTACAGAAAATAATTTGTATCAAATCATGTTGAGTTCAGCCAGTAAAGCCAACAATCCATTTAGTATTAAATCAGATGGAGCAACATACGATATGATTCGAGATTTTTTAATTGAAGA
>SKHH01000030.1 GCA_007117055.1 Lishizhenia sp.
GAAAGTACATACGGAATAAATTCATCCGAAGTATTGTCTAATAAGCTTCCTGTGCAATAACTTCCTCCGATAACAATGCGAGCGACCGAATTACGCTGTTGTTCCCACCCTTCTCCTTGAGGGCAATTTACATCGATGTTACAATTTCCCGATCCGTTAAGGTTACGTGTCATATCTTCTAAAAACAACTGATCAATATCTCGGTAACCATGTACGACTGTTCCAATTGTGAGTTGACTCTTTCCTATCGCATGATGAGGTTCATATAATTCAAGAATTATTTTTTCTGACTTCAACAATTCTGTACCAAGCACATTCGCTGAATTATTATTATTGGACGAATAAGCTCCAACGAAAGCGCTTTTTTGTGGGTCGTATAAAGTTAATAACGTTCCATTTGCCAATTCAAACTCACTAAACAAAAGGTGAATTGAAATAGCTTCCGGACAATGAACACCAAATCTAGTGATTTGATCACCGTTTTCGAGAGGAGTTGTTTCGCCATTTTCAAATAAGTTGAGAGACACTGATTGCTCTACACCAAAGCGTCTTGAGTCAAGGCTATTTTGCGCAGATTGAATAGAGTCTGTGCGAATTTCTTCCTCGTGGTTTACTGCGGGAAGGGTATAAAAGTCGCTAAGTTCACTTAAACCTTTATCCCAACTGATTGGTTGGAGAATACTGATCGTTTGAGCTTTTCCAATTACAGAAAAAAAAACACATATACTAAATAAAAAAAGCCCGTTTTTTATCATTTATTGTTGTCGTTTAATACTGCATCCTTTTGATGCTGTTTTTTGAACTTTTATTTCTCTTCCATGTTGTAGTGCCTGAATAGCATGAAGTAAAAAGGTCTCTTTTTCATCTTCTCTAGGATCCCATGTATTGTCTATTAATCCCTCATAAACCAAGCGGTGATCATTGTCAAACAAAAAAACATGTGGCGTTGTTTTGGCTCCCATGGCATCCGCAAGTAAATTGGCGCTATCCAGAAGATAAGGGTTTTGATAGTTTTTTTCGGAATAGCGCTGTATCATATCTTTTATTCCGTCTCCTTCTCTGCGTTTTGCAGCATTACTATTGACAAAAGCGAGCCCAATATTGGCTTCTTCGGCAGCTTTTGAAATGGAAGGAAACTCTTTTTCCCATCCTTCAAAGGATTGCCCGCCAATAACATAGGGGCATGTATTGCATGAAAATATGACAAGGTAACCGTTTTCTTTGTTTAGTTTATTCAAACACAAGTACTCTCCATCAGTATTTTTCATTTGATAGTCTCGTAATGGTGCTTCTTCTCCAATTGTTAAAGGTTCTATTGTATTTTGATTCCAACTAACAAATGATAGAACGCAAAGTTGAACAGCAATAAGTATAAGGTTGTTTTTCATAGTATTTTGATTTTAATAATTAATTTCACCTTCTTAAGGCAAAAAATTCAATTGTAATCCTAAAATTATGCAAAAAATTAAACTATACGCCATTCTTCTCACATATTTTATTGTGAGTCCCTTTTTATTTAGTCAGAAGAACATTGAAGTTCCGGAGGGGAAGTATCCATATAGTGCTGTTTATGAATGGTACAATCGAGGTACGATCCTGATAAATAGCGACCCAACTGAAAATGCAAGAGATCATAACATTATGTTCATTAATGCTGATGCAGAAACTCAATGGAAAGAAACATTTTATCCTAAGAACCACAACCCCAAGCTAATTCTTTCGCACAACTCCAATTACATTTATTTTTTAGAAGAAATAGGGCTTAGAGGAAATAAAGTTTTATACCATCAAATTTCAAAATCCGGTAGCGTGAAGTCTTCTAGTTTTGATGTGCTTAGTTCGTTTAAAAAGTTAGGTATTTATGATCCTAGTAATACGGATTTAGTAGATGTTGTTAATACCTCTGAAGCATTGGTGTTTCAATTCATTTACGAAAACAAATCGACTAAAAACAAGGATGATATATTGGTTTTTTTAACCCATCATAATCATAAAATACATGTAGTAAAAGCTTTAGAAACGCCCCTTGAGTTGATGAAAAAAGATATAGCAGGAGCGCTTCATTTTGCGGGGTGTAAAAACGAAACGATTTATTTTTCGAATTATCAAAAAGTAGGAAATCGACCTGCGATTGTTTTTCATGGCTTTAGTGTTAAAGCAGAACCAAAAGACCCTGAAGCGATGATCTTAGAAAATGTAAATGCATTGCCCGTGGATTTTGAAGTGCTCGACTTATCGGGTAAGTCATACATTGAACAAGGTCTCAATTCAGTTTTTGGAGTTGGAGTTGTTGTGAATAATGCGTTTCATTTTTTGTGTCATGATGCTAAAAAGAGAACATTCGAAGTACTGTCTTATGATGAAAAAGGAAATTTAGTACAAGTCATGTCTACTCCCTCGCCTGTTGCTGAAGAAAAAAGAAAGTACAATTCTAAATTATATTACGTTGAGATAGAAAATCAGCTTTTTGGAATAGCTGAGCTTAATGAAGTTTCAACAGCGTTTCTAATTGGAAAAGAAAAGAATGAATTTCAGCAATGGGATTTAGGTCGGCTAAAAAGAGTCAGTACAAATCCAAGTCGTATTCTGGCTGTAACGAAAAATGATGATTTCATCCATAGAAGTACAAGTGGATTTTTTACTTTTGACATTCATCAATTGGGTAAATCCAATAATGTAGTTTTTATAAAACAAGAATAACGTGATAGTATTAGGAATATGTGGAGGAAGTGGATCGGGTAAAACAACCTTACTCAACCGAATTGCAGAAAAGTTTGAACATTTAAAACCTTCTGTATTTTCGTTAGATAATTACTACAAACCAATAGAAGACCAACAAATTGATGAGAATGGAAAAGTGAATTTCGACCTTCCTACAGCGCTTGATCAACAAAAAATGGAAAAGGATTTAAAATCCTTGATTCGAGGAGAAGCGATTGATGTTATTGAGTACCAATTTAACACGGGAAATAATAAGCATGCAATTATAACAATTGAGCCATCAGAATTATTGATTGTGGAAGGGCTTTTTGTATTTGAATACCAATTTATTTTTGAATTATTGGATTTCAGTATTTTTGTAGATGTAGATCCAGCTATCCAATTGGATAGACGTATCTATCGTGATCAAGAATCAAGGGGGTATTCACGATCAGATATACTTTACCAATGGGAACACCATGTTATTCCTTGCTATGAAAAATATTTGGCTCCGCATGAAACGAAAGCGGATTTTATTTACCATAACGATAGCAGATCCGAGCGTGATTTTATTCGACTCATGAACACACTAGAAGAGAAGTTTGAGCTTTATATACCGCATTAGTTTGATTTGCTTTTTTTCTCGTCTAATAATCGAACCGTTTTAAGAACGTGTGATGCACTACAATCGAATTTTTTTGCTAATGCTTCCAGTGTAATATGCCCCTCTGTTCGTAATTTATATATTTCCTCTTTTTGTTTGTCGTTTAACGGGTCACGTCTCCCCATTGGTTTAGTACCTCCACTTTTTCCATAACGAGCTCTTCTAACTTCCCATAATTTACTATTGTCTCTTTTACCTGTTCGAAAGGCTTCCTGAATAGACTCTTTGTAACTAGCCCATTTTAAGTTGTCGATATGGTTGTTGGTGTTATTCCCATCGATATGCATTACAACACGATTCTTTTTTGGATCGTCGTTTTCTAAAAAAGCACTTGCCACCGCCTTGTGAGGATAAACTGTCTTACGTTTTCCTTTCTCATCGATTAAATCTGTCATGTAGAATTTATTTATAGGGTGCTTTCGCAGACTTTTAAGACGCGATTTGAAATGAACTTTTCTTCCATTCTTTAATAGTTTAACCCTTTTTTTAGAGCGAACTTTACCAAAATTTGAAACTTCATAGCTTGGGAATCCTGGGATTTCTTTCCAAATTTCTTCACTTTGTGACATAGTAAATATTTTACGTTATTTTTATTCAAAACAACTTTTAGTAAAGGATGTTCACAAACCCGTATTTTTTTCATTTGAAAGTGTTTAAAACTTCCATCAAAGATAGTGTGCTTTCGTAATAGGTGTCTACAGGAAAAGTTTAGTTTAAAACAAATCGAACGGTATAATTGCTATATTTAATGCACACAAATATTCGAAATTATGGAAAGCTTTGATCGTAAAGGTGCTCAGTTGGCCACGCAAGCTATAGAACGAATTTATATTACAATGCGCCACCTATTCAACCGCGGATTTTATAAGCCCATGGGAGTTTCTGGCACTACATTGAGAGAAAGTTTACTCCAATTAAATCCTGAAATTTATGGCTCCATTAATGAAGAAAAGGTAGAGTTAAATGGATTATTGTATGTGTTGGATCGGCTACCAAAAGGAATAGAAGAGTGTTCAATTATTAATTTAACAGGAGATGAAGGTTATCGGAATTCAAAAATTCAGCCCATTATTCCGCCAAAAAGAAGAAGAAACTGCTATCGTATTGATTCAGATCAAATGAATATCGAAATTACCCGTGGTCGGTCGGATATATATGATATTCTAACGCATTTGACATTTGTGTTTATTGAGTCTCATAAAATTGCAAAACGAGTGGTTATAAATGAAAGTGGAGAGTTGTCTCAAGAATGGAAAAAATTTGAAAAAGCCGTTCTTTCTGAAGATCTAACTACTCAAGAACAAGAAGTAGCCATCGTTCATGCAGCAAATATCATTGGAAGAACCTTTGAAGAAGTAAAAACAATTGCTTTACAAGTCAGTGAACAGTCAGATCCGATTCGTTTTTTGAGAATAATATATTGGTTGGGAAAACTGGCGATTCAAGAATATTTGGATAAAGAAAAGCGACTCATATTGTTTAGCCCTGTGCTAAGAGAACGGTTAGGACATCATATTCACGGAGAAAAATGGGCGAAAAACATCAAGTCCATCCTTCAAAAAGAAGCATTAACAGATCGGAAAATACATGTTATTTCGGCAAATATGCACAGTGTATTGAACTGTTTATATGCAAAACAAGCTTTACCAAAATTAAGTCTGGATAAAAAGCGATTAGCTGTTTATGAGTTTTTAAGCAGTAAAGAAGGACAACCGTTTCACCAAGATGTGTTGTCTTTCGCCGAAAAAAATGGGCTAATACAATATATAGATGATTCAGGTTCAAATATTGATGTACAAATCATTGATTTGAAAAAAGTAAATATGGCGGATTCTTTTATCGGAGAGGAGCTGTCTTGTTTTTCGTTGGATGATGTAATTATAGTTATGGATTATGCTTTTGGTGAACAAGCATTCGAAACAATGGACGAGTTGTTGAAGCCGATTAATAAAACCCCGGATAATTTACTTTTGATGCAAGTGTCCTCAATATCTATAATGGGTAAAGCGGGAGTATTGACAGGGGATAAAGGTGATATTATGGTGCCTAAAGCACATGTTTTTGAAGGAACTTCGGATAATTACCCATTTATCAACCAGCTTTCTGTGGAAGATTTTCATGGACATGATATTTCTGTGTTTGGAGGTCATATGATTACCGTATTAGGCACTTCACTTCAAAATAAAAAAATGTTGCGCTATTTTAAAAATTCTTCTTGGCAAGTTACTGGATTGGAAATGGAAGGCGCACATTACCAAAAAGCCATTCAAGCGGCTTCAAAAGTTCGTGGTTATATAGACCCGAATGTGAAAATCAGATATGCGTATTACGCATCTGATAATCCACTGGAAACGGGTAGTACCTTAGCTTCTGGAGGATTAGGATTAACTGGTGTAAAACCTACGTATTTGATTACTACGAAAATTCTAAAGCAAATTTTGTCTGGAGATGAATCTGCCAGAAATTCAAATTGATTCGCTTTTTAGTCGGTATAAAAAGACCAA
>SKHH01000179.1 GCA_007117055.1 Lishizhenia sp.
CGAATATGAATAATTCATATACTGGCTTGCGGTATTGTACGGTTGCAGTTCAATTATAAAATATCCGCAAGCCACTTCTATTTGGTAGGTGTATTATGGATGATTGATTAATAACATCAATTAAATTCATTTTTTGTATTATTATGGTAAACGTTCCGTGTTTTCCTCTACCATAGGTAAAACCAAAACATTTATAGTCCCTTATTTGTACTTTGTACATGTATAATCGGCTCAAATAATTTATCTTTAGCATTTGAATTAAAAATAAAGCGTCATGCAAAACTATAAAAATCACATTCGGTTTAACCCCTTACACCACTTCATGCTTACGCCACTTTTACTCGTGGTTTTTATTTGGTCGGTGGTTGATTTGGTAAATTCGGACAACGCGTCAACGCAACAAATACTGCTTGTTTTATTGGCGTTTGGTGCTATTTTTATGAGTTTGGTAGCGCGACTATATGGTCTCAAAAATCAAGATAGAATTATTCGCTTAGAAATGCGTCAACGTTATTTTGAGTTAACAGGAGAATCCTTTTTAACCAAAGAAACTGAATTACGTATGAGTCAAATCATTGCGTTGCGTTTTGCTTCCAATGAGGAACTATTAGAACTCATGGATAGGGCGATTAAGGAAAAACTGAGCGCAAAAGAAATTAAACAAGCCATAAAAAATTGGCAAGCAGACCACATGCGTGTATAAGTCACGAATTATAAATAATAGAACGAATCAGCAATGTTTACAGGAATAATAGAAACAATTGGAGTAGTAAAACACATCGAAAAAGAAGGGAGTAATGTACACTTTACCCTTTCTTGTCCATTTACCAACGAACTAAAAATCGATCAAAGTGTGGCGCACAACGGGGTGTGCCTTACCGTAGTTGCAATTGATAACGATGAATACACCGTTACAGCTATTGACGAAACACTAAAACGAACCAATTTAGGAGCTTGGAAGGTACGTTCAAAAATCAATTTGGAACGTTGCATGATGATGGGCGGCCGTTTAGACGGACACATTGTTCAAGGACATGTCGACACCACAGCCGTTGTAGAGAGCATTCACGAGCAAGACGGAAGTTGGGAGTACTGTTTTCGCTATAACACCAAAGATGTCACCGTTGAAAAAGGCTCCATCACCATTAATGGCGTAAGCTTAACAGTCGTGCAATCCGAACCGCAGTTTTTTTCCGTTTGCATTATCCCTTACACCTACGAACACACTAATTTCCATACCTTACAAAAAGGAGACACCGTCAACTTGGAATTTGACATTATCGGGAAGTATGTAGCGCGTTTGATGGGGAAGAGTGGAGAGTAAAATTTTAGTGCATTTTCATTGAGTTTTGATAATACGAAAAAGTAGAAGTAAACTTTGTTTCTTTTAAGTATTAGAATATCTACATGTGGCTCCATTTAAAATTCCGTATTTTTATTAGAATATATTACTGATCGTTTTATATTTAAATTAAATTAAATATATTTGTCCGTTAAAACACCATTTATGCCTTTTTTTATATTAGTGATTGCACTACTTACTTTAAATAGCTGTTCCTTTACTATCGCAACACTTTTCCAACGACCCAAAACCGTTACAGTAGAGAACTTTGAAGAGCTTACAGAGGGAGAGCAAAAGCATAAAATTTTCATTTCTACGGAGGATCGGCCATTGTTTACAGAGTTGTCTACAAATAAGATAATAATTCCTAATAAAAATACTTCTGTTATTGTTAAAGTCAGAAAAGAAGGGTATCAAGACTTTTATTACAGAATAGAAAAGTCGGGGGATATTGTTGGTATATTGGATTTAGCAATTGGGGCGGGTGCCACAGCAGCAAGTTTTATTTTAGTAAATGACCCACAAACGCGCTTTTTGCCTTTAGTTGGAGCTTCTTTTTTTCTGTTTAGTGGTGTAAGCTCTTTTTTTGTTAAAAGGGCTTGGGGCGTTGTTCCAAAAAAGCTTTCAATTAAGCAAACAGATTTTACTGAGCATTTCACCCATCAAGAAAATCAAAGTCAAATTGCTTTACAAGGCATATCTGTGGATACAGAAGGAGCTAAAGTCAAAGGTTCTATTCAGCTTACACATTTATGGAAATACGATTTTTTATATGATTTTCCTTTTTATAATCAAGCCAATAAAATCTTGAATAATGCTAATCTCAATTATAAGTCAAACCCTTTAAAAGGGAACAACGTTATTGTTTTAAAGGCGAAAATTAAAGATTTTGTGTTTATAAGTGGCCAAACCAAGGGAGCTACAGAAAAGATTGAAAATTATAAAATTTCGGCAAATGTAGAGTGGTCACTCATTAATCGTTTTAATGATGAGCTCATTGATAAAATTACAGTAGATATTACTTCTTATGATTTCCCCATTGATAATGCGTATAATAAAGAGTACGCTTACACGATGATGTATGATGCACTTGATAAATTACTAAAAGATGAAAAATTCATTACTCATCTGGAGAAAGACGTATATGCACCCAAACTACAAAACACCCTTACACTTGAGCAGTCTAAGAAAACAACAAATCTTAAAAACGCATTTTCATCTAGTGTGGTTGTTCGATCTGGAAAAGTGCAAAGAGGTGGGTTTGTCATTGCTGATGATGGTTACATTATTTCTACTTCAGACTTTGTGGGAGCAGAGGACATTGAAATCATTTATGGAAATTACAATGTGGTTAAAGCAGAAATTATCAACCATAATTTTGATGCAAATATTACTTTGTTGAAGGCAAAAGAAATCAAAGAAGATTTTCCAACATATTCGATTGGATTAGGAGATTTTAAAAGTAATCTAGGAGATGATATATTTATCATAACATCAAAATATGAGGATGGAAAGTTTCATCAATCTACAAGTAGCGGTATTTTAGCTGGTTTTCGAAAGGAAAAAGAAGTTCAATTGTTACAAACGGATGCTGCAATAAACTATGGAGCTAGAGGTGGCCCTGCAATAAACGCTAAAGGTGAATTGGTAGGATTGGTTTCTGGAAAGTTCGGGGATTTTGGAGAAGAAGGACTCGGCTTTATTGTAGATGTTGAAACGGTAAAAAAGATGTTGAATATTTCATTTCTAAACAACTAACAAAATGTCTTTAAAGAATTATGCAGCAATCCTTTTATTGTTTTCTACATTGATTTCATGTGGACCCATTTCGATGATAGGAGGTCGAAAAGTAAAGATAAAAAACTTTTATACCGTAATTCAGGATACAACGATCTCAATTTCGTATAGTACCGTAAATAGAACAGGTTTTTCTTTGGCACTTGTGCCGCAAGAAGAAAAGGACGGAATTCAAAGTTTTGAAGAGCTAACCGGCAACAAGATTAAATTGCGTACTAAAAGTGGAAATGTTATTTTAAAAATTGAGAAAGAAGGCTATTTACCTAAATATGTCGCTTATGAGAAAAAAACAAACGCATGGTATTATGTGGACTTACCAATCGTTCTAGGAGCATATGGTGTAGCTATTTATATGGGGATTAACAATGATTTTGATTTTGACGCTCTAAGCACAGTTGCAGCATTGGGAGGAATTGGACTTCATCATATAATAATAACATCAGCAAAGTATAAGTTTCCAAAAAAAATCAAAATTCCAGATCAATCCTTTGTTAAGTTTCCGGAAAAACCTAAAAACACAAGGTATTTAATTGTTGATAGTATTCAGTTTAATACCAACGAGATCCAGACTAGAAGTTATTACAATAACTACAAACGATATCAAAAAGAAAGAGGGGGTGTTTTCCGTAAAGACCGAGATCTTATCTTTGATACAAAAAGTAACCGTATCCTTAAAGAAGACTATTTTAGATTAATACCAAACAAATATTTATTAAACAAACAGCTTTATAAATCTAATTATATTGATAGCTCTTTTGTTGTAAAAGATAAAGTCAATACGCTTTCATTAACATTTGAAATAAATAAAATAACAAAACACACCGTTCAAAATTTTGCATCATTTGAATTTGACATCGTTTGGGTATTAAAAGATTATATTACCAATAAGGTAGTTGCGAGTAAAGAAGAAAAAATACGGTCTTCCTTGCTCATAGACGACTTCTCTTTTTATAAAGATTATGTGAATGATTTATTTTTGCCAAAATTAGCTGAGATCATTGAAAAAAATGTAATGGATATTCAAAAAGAAGACATCATTATAGAAAATAATAGAGAGAAGCTATTAGACTTTTCTAATAGTAATCCCGAGAGTATAGATTTATATAATGCACTTTTATCTTCGGTCACAGTAGTTTCTGAATCAGGACATAGTAGTGGTTTTTTCGTTTCTAATAATGGTTATGTCATTACCAGTATTGATAATGTAATTGGTAAGTCTGATTTATTAATTATTACAAATGACCAGAAAGAACACAAGGCAGAACTTATAAGGTTTTCTAAGAAATATGGGGTAGCTTTATTAAAAACTTCGCTCGAAAACACGCCTGTATTAAAGCCAGCATCTCAAACGGAAGTTAGACGAGGAATGGATGTTTATGTTATTGGAACACCAAAGCTAAGGAAGTTTAATCAGTCATTATCAAAGGGGGTTGTTTCAGGGATACGTGAAAAACAACATGTGGAATTAATACAAACAGACGCCAGTATTAATGACGGAACCATTGGAGGACCTATGATTGATCAAAATGGAAATTTAATTGGTGTTGTCAATGACAAAATTTTGGCATTTGAGATTGAGGGGATTGGGTTTGCCGTGTCAATTAAACATATCGAAGAGGCATTGAATATTAAATTTTAAATTCACAGATGAAGATCATTTTTGCTTTAAGTATCGCTTTTCTTTTTTCGGGGTGCACTACATTTTTTGAATTACTATCTTATCCAGTAAAGGTTGAAAATCTTGATGTAATTTACGCGGATTCATCAGTAGTATATTATTCGAATACATTTCCTTCGGGAACGGGTTTCTTTAAAGGCGCTATGCTTGATCAGGCGCACGACTTTAAAAAACTTAAATCAAATAAAAGTTCTGTTGTTGGTAAAAGTTCTATTGTTTATAAAGTAGAACATATTGATGGAGTAACAGATTATTTTTTCGATCCAAGATCTAACAATACATTAAGATATATAACAGGTGGAGTAGCAATAGGCTTAGTAACTGCTGGAGTATTAAGTTTTAGGTCGGGTTCTAAGGAGGGTAGCAATAGTGATGATAGTTTTAGAAAAAAATCCAGTGGTTTTTTTATGGCTTCTCTTGGGGGAACCTTTCTCGTTGATTTTATTGCTCAAAGAGGAATTAACTTGTTTAAGCTTAATCTTAAAAAGAAGCGTGAATTTATGCCCAAAAGAATACGAGCTCAGAAATATATAAGACTTAATAACATTTCAGTTAAAAACGCAGAAGTTAAATATGAAGGGTTTCAAAATCTTAAAAAGTACCAAGAGAAAAAACCATGTTACTCACACTTCAAGAAGGAAAGAATGAAAAAAATAGAGTCGAATTGGAATGTAGCCTATATATCCAGCAAAATGAATCAGATTTTTGACTATTACGGATTTTTGCCTGATAAAACGGTGTTAAGGGATCTTGCGAATGATTTATTGATTGATGTTAAAGTAAATAAAACTACTTATAATTTATTTATCAGGGAAGATGATATATTTAAGGCTTACTACGATTTGGAATTTACTTTGACGGATGGTTATGGAGCGAAAATTTTATCCAGCAGTCAGACGATTACCAATACCCCGTTTTTTGGTCAAACCCCTTTGTCAATTACAGAAAGCTTAAATTTTGCAATTCAGGAAGCGATATTAGATTTCATCAATGAAGAAGAAGTGCAATATGAAATTAACACGTTTAAAACAG
>SKHH01000094.1 GCA_007117055.1 Lishizhenia sp.
CAAAAGCACCCTTCCCTTAAGGACACAAATATGAATGCATTATTAGTCGAAGCGAGTACTTTTTTACATGATTCATCCGATAGTCTTTTCAAAAGAGAAGTGTTTTCGTGGTTTGATAGAGAAAACATAATCGATTGGCATTTAATTTTATTATTGTCAAATAATGGGGATGGCGTATTGAAAAACTTTTACCTCTATAAGAAGGAGGTTTCACAACCCTTTCGAATTGCAATTTGGGATTACGACCACAGCTTGGGTAGAGATGGTGATAACGAGCTCAATTTAATACGTTCAGGAATTCAGATTAAAAGAAATAAATTATTTGAACGATTAATTACGCTGAATCCCAATAGCTATTTGGAGCACCTTTCAAATCGTTGGGAAGAATTAAGGTTTAATCAGTTTTCTAAAGAGTTTCTTACTGCTCTAAAAGATTCATTAATCGAAATTATTACACCAGAAATTCAACGCAATGAAGAAAAATGGCCGTATACAGATACTACGTGGTACTTTGATACAGCGGATTTTTATCAAGAAGTAGCCTTGATCGATCAATTCTTTTTGATGCAATTACCTCGGTTGGATAGTTTGGTGTTAGAGGGGTAAACATAATATTCCAGAAGACATTATCGAACGGAGATACTCTCATGGAATTACCAATTTATTTAGCTAATTTGGATACAACGCTAATCTTTGATAACTCAAATGGTACTCATGAACTCATTGCTGAAAAATTCAGCAGTGAGGAAATTTCTATTATCAATGATTTAAAGTGTAATCAATAAAAAAAATGTTATGGCAAAAAAAGATAAACAAATAGCGCTGAGAAATAAGATTTTTAGTATCAGATACAACAAAGCTAAGACTTATGGATTTTTACCATCAACACTAATGAACTCAGATTGATTTCTTACCCATACTGTAGAATCATTTTCGGGATCCATCAAAGGAATAGTTGAATATATTAAACCCTCTTCATTGAAACAAACACAAACCCTATCTTTTTGATTAGATCCTAAGGAAAATAGAATTAATACAGCATCTTCACAAAAACCATCCTCAATTAACCATTCATAGTCATACTTCTCTATATTTTTTACTTCTTCATTCCAAAAATAAAATATTGAATCATTATTTTCTTTCAACAACCTCTTTAAGTAATCGTAGTCGGCTTCAAAAAAAGGATAAAATATTTCATCTTCTAATATCTCTTCAGGGTTATAATAGTATTTGCGCATAACACTTTGAAAATCCACACTTTTCTTTGCATCAGTAATTAAATTATTTAATACATCATGAGATTTTGACAGATTAGTTGTAGATCTGCTATTAGTACATGAAAATAGTATGATAATAGAATTTAAAGCTATAAATAAATTAACTAATCTATTTTTTATTTCAATTTTGGTCATGTTTCTATTTTTAGTCCACATTAATATTATGAGGTCCAGAATTTTGAGTTTGTATTCTAATTATTTCTCCATCTTTTGACACACCTATTAATTTTCCGATCAGAAACCACAGCTAACACGTTGCCCAAATGGTTACTCTTCACGAATAGGTGATTTCCGCATGTGTCGGTGTAAAATCCATCTGTCTCATCAAGTTCATAATCAGGATAGAGACAGGTTGTAACATCCGTTTCATCAGAAAGGTCTAGGTATCCAGCACTTGAGAAGCTTCCTTCAAATGAGCGTTCTGCTATAAAGTCATTTTCTTTTATCATACTTAGTCTAGATGAACCGTATATGTTTAGTTAAGAAAGTTATTGATTTTCTTTGAGAGTTGTTTCGGATGTGACTAAAATTTCTAGACTATATACTTCCATGGTAAATGAATTCGTTTATCTCCTTTCATTATTCAAAATGCTAGATAGAAAAAAGAATGTTGATTTTGATTGAATCTTACTCGCTCCTGTCAAGTTATTATAAAAATCAGCTTCGCTACTGCCTTCAGCGGTGGGTCGGTTTTACTAAAAAAACTTTGGTGACTTCTTCAGGCCCATGTAAACTAATGCGAACACCGTAATTTTTACTCCCGACGGAGCTTCGATTTCCAGTACGTTTGGTTTTGCTGAATTTTTCCATGCCATGCGACCACAGATTTAAATAATACTATCCAAGAAAAAACCTACCCAATAGGCCAATAGGGCTGCAACGATTCCTAGACTTAAGGTTTCAGAGATGCTTTTGAAGCCGTTTTCTTGGGTGACGAGGGATTTTAAGTAACCTACGGCAATAAAACTTATTCCTGTGAACAAACTGGTCCAGAAAAATAAATCAATCGATAGTGGTAAGATTAAATTAATTACGTATAAGGAAACAGGTACAAAGCCTATGATATTAAAAGAAATAAAAGTGGCTAAAGCAATCATGAACGAAGATTTTTTTTCTTCTGTTAGCGCATGTTCATGCACCATCATTTCCTCTACCCAGCGATCATCACTTTCGCAAATCTTTTCTACAACTTGTTCCAATAGTTCTCCGGAAAAGCCTTTTTTTCTATAGATGCTCCTCACCTCTTCTTTCTCACGTTTAGGATCAGTTTTAATTTGATCGTATTCTTCGCGTAAAAACTTCTTATAAACCTTTTTCTCGGATTGGGCAGATAAATAAGCACCCACTGACATTGCAAAACCATCTGCTATTAAGTTGGCAAATCCTAAAATTAAAATGATTGAAATATCTAAGGATGCTCCAATAGCTCCTGCAACAACTGCAAAAGTGGTGATTCCTCCGTCTATGCCTCCATAAACAAATTCAGACAAGTATTTCTGTAATAAGCGCATTGCGAAATGATTATTTTAAACGGGCAGTGGTGTACTCCACTAATCCAATTAGGCTGCTTTTAGCTGAAGAGTCTGGAATTTCTGCCAAAAGTGCTAGTGCCTCTTCTGTTAATTCCATCATTTTATTATGCGCATAGGTAATTCCTCCACTGTCAATGACAAGTTGTATGGCACGTTTGACTTTTTTAGGGTTTTCATTGTGCCGTTTTACAATGTTAATCAACTCTCCTTTCGTTTTATTGTCTACACTGTTAAGGGCATAAATCAACGGCAAGGTCATTTTTCGTTCTCGAATATCAATTCCTGTAGGTTTTCCAATGTTGTCGGGAGTTCCGTAGTCAAAAATATCGTCTTTAATTTGAAAAGCCAAACCAACTAACTCTCCAAATTTTCGCATGCGCTCAGCTTGATCTTCGCGTCCTACAGAAACTGCTCCCGATTCACAACACGAGGCAATTAAAGAGGCCGTTTTTTGGCGAATCACTTCAAAATACACCTCTTCGTTTATGTCCAATCTTCGCGCTTTTTCAATCTGTAATAATTCTCCTTCA
Organism: Lishizhenia sp.; assembly: GCA_007117055.1. Classification (GTDB taxonomy): domain Bacteria; phylum Bacteroidota; class Bacteroidia; order Flavobacteriales_D; family Crocinitomicaceae; genus CSBr16-161. The sequence continues at coordinate 3,340 of SKHH01000094.1, forward strand.
CTCATTTCACGAACGGCACGCGCTACAATTTCTAAAGACCGGTATTTTTTATTTTCAATGCTCAATAACAACACCCGAGACAACAAATAATCTCCAACCAACACGGCGATTTTATTTTTCCACAATGCATTAACCGAAAAAAATCCTCTTCGCTCATTCGCATCATCTACCACATCATCGTGCACCAAGGTTGCTGTATGTAACAATTCTACCAAGGAAGCAGAATTGTAGGTATCATCCGAAATTTCACCCAACATTTTTGCTGTTAAAAAAACGAACATTGGGCGCATTTGCTTCCCTTTTCTTTTGACAATATAATGCGTGATTTTATCTAAAAGTGGTACATTCGACTTCATACTTTCGCGAAACCGAACTTCGAATTCATCCAACTCCTTCACGATAGGAGCTTTTATTTCTTCCACTTTCATCATCGTAACAAAGCTACGTATTTTTTAATTATACGTGTATGGTATAAAATCAAAACAACAATTTATTTACTGAACAATCGCCAATTAAAGGAGTTCACATATGAGATAAATGTATGTAAGTGCTGAATGACTTTAATAATATTATTCATAGTTCAAAAACAAACGGTAAGAACAAAATTTTTTTTACAATTACGAGTTGATTTAGAAATCTAATTCATTTATTTCTCAATTTTTTCCAGTCGAATTAATTCAATGCGTCGATCTGAAACCTCTTGTATGGTGAGTTTACAAGTAGGTAGTTCTAAGACCGTCCCTACATTGGGGATGGATTCTAAATGATGTAAAACAAGCCCGCCGAGGGTTTCGTATTCTGTGGATTCTTCTAGGTCTAATACGTATTCTTCGTTTAAGTAATCAATGTCTTGTCGTGCCGAAAAAACATAGGTGTTTTCATCCAATTGTTCTTCCACCAATTGATCCACATCGTGTTCGTCTTCAATGTCTCCAAAAATCTCCTCCACTACATCTTCAATCGTAACAACACCTGCAGTTCCACCGAATTCATCTACCACAACCGCAATATTCCCTTGTTGTTTGGCAAATTTTTCAAGTAGTTCTTTGGCAGGCATCGCCTCAGGAATAAAAGAAATCGGAATAAGAATTTCTTTCACTGCTTTTGGTTTTTTGAATAGTTCAAAACTATGAATATACCCAATAATATTATCGATGTTGTCTCGATATATCAATACTTTTGAAAGTCCTGTTCGAATAAACGTTTGTTTCAATTCCTCAATGGAATCATTTAATTCCAATGCAACAATATCCGTTCGTGGCACCATACAATCGCGTGCTTTTAACTCTGAAAAACCTAATGCATTTTGTAAAATTTGCATTTCATTGTCCAACTGATTTTCATCGTTTTCTGACATACGTTCATTCAAATCACGCACGTAATCATCTAGATCAATTTTAGAGAAAACGTTTTCACTGTTTTTAGCATCAACTTTGAACAATTTTAGAATTCCTGAGCTCACAAACATGGTAAATAATGTAAGAGGAAACAACAGCCAATATACGAGCAACAAAGGAATCGACAAAAATTGAAGTACTCTATTGGGGTTAATTTGGAAAGTCGCTTTGGGCAAAAACTCTGCCGTAAACAATATAATTAAAGTGGAAATTATTGTTTGAACGGATAAGACCAGCGCATCAATTTCCGTAAATTTTAAAATAGCTGGTTCTAATAATTTCGCCATCCAAATACCGTACACGACTAATGCTATGTTGTTGCCTAATAGCATCGTAGAAATGAAACGGCTATCTTTTTTTACGAAATCCGAAAGAATCTTTCCAGACCACCTACCTTTTTGGTTGTCTAATTCAATTTTCAGTTTGTTGGCAGATACAAATGCTATCTCGGCACCTGAAAAAAATGCAGAGGCCAACAAAGAAGACAGAATTACAATAAATAGAGATAAATCAAACGTGGATATATCGGGGTTCATATTAGAAATGAATTATTTATGCAATGAAATTACAAAATTATATAACATCAAAGCCAATATCTTTTCTAAAGTATGCTCCATCGAATTCAATTTTACGAATATTTTCATACGATAACGCTAAAGCACTTTCGATGTCTTTACCATAAGAAGTAACCGCTAGAACTCTTCCCCCATTTGTTGTTACCGCAGGACCATCAACTGCAGTTCCCGCATGAAACACGACACTTCCTTCCACAGCATTAAGTCCGTAAATGGTTTTGCCTTTTTTGTATTTTTCAGGATAACCTCCTGAAACCATCATAACCGTTGTAGCTGCGCGGTCATCAAACTCAATATCTCTTTCCGATAAAGTTTGTGTAGCGACTCCCTCGAATAAATCTATTAAATCCGATTTTAATCGAGGTAGTACAACTTCTGTTTCTGGATCACCCAAACGACAATTGTACTCAATAACATAAGGATCTCCTTTTACGCTAATCAATCCAATAAAAACAAAACCCTTGTAGTTCAGTTCGTCTGCTTTTATTCCTTTCAC
>SKHH01000122.1 GCA_007117055.1 Lishizhenia sp.
CAAACGCCCACGCTCGAATGGGCAGTAAAGATTGCCAACGCATACGCCATCAGTATGAATGATTTAGTCGAACATTTTGAACTTATAAAATAGGAGGAATGAAAAATGAAAAAAATGATTATTGTATTAGTATTAATGACTACAGCGATGCTACTTCAAGCGTGTAGGGGTGAAGAGAACTACAGTTTGGAGTATTTTCGGACTATGGAACGTGTGGACAAGGTCATAACACTAAATGAAAACGATATCTACCTAGACATCAATGGGAACCCACTTGATGTAACATCATTTACCGCCGTAAGGCAAAGAGACTTACATCCACCGGGATTAGTCACACAATATTATATTAAACACCCAAACGGTGAAATAGAACATGTCATTGAAGAGATTGAGCACCGTCCCTCTATGTTGTACGCACTTACCCATCCGAGACGATATGTACTTCAAATTTTACACTATGACGAAAACCAGACGGTTACCCATACGACTTACCAAGAAGTCGGTGACGTTTTTTTGAAAAAGTTTTGGTTGGACACGGAATAAAAGGACTCTTATAAGTACCGTCGCGACGAAAGTGCGTGCCGCGACGGTGTTGATGTGGCATATAACTTCTCTTCTCTTGTGGGTTTATCATTAAATTAATGATGACCCACATATGGGGCCTTAGCTCAGTTGACAGAGCACCTGCCTTACACGCAGGAGGTCAGCGGTTAGATCCCGCTAGGCACCACCTCTCACTCGTGTAGATTTTATCATTAAATTACTGTTGACCTACACACAGAGTACCCCCACTACAGTAACATTCCTTCCCATCTAGAACGGTTGATAAAAACAGTAAGCCAAACCGATGGGTATGGTGGGGACTATCGAAAATTAGGTCCTTAGTCTAGGCTAAATCCTAGTTTATATGATAAGTCCCCCCCAAATTACTTTTTAAATCACTTCAATAGGTTAAAATTATTTGACCTATTCAAGTGGTTTAAAAAAACCAACAAAATCCTAGGAGGTATTCTAAAGCATGGCCAAAATCTCACGCTTCAGACCTACTGAAGCAGGTATCATTCGCATCGAACTTGACATCACCCCGCAACAATTAATCCAAGCATCATACTTTCGTCCACTTGCATTGACAGTAAGAGAGACTAACAACAACAAAACAGAAACAACTTTTACCGTTACACCAAGCAGCGAAACCGAAATCGGTCGTTATGGTGCACGTCTCGCAGTTGACCCGCAAAGCACAGAGCCTGTTCTCATCACTCACCAATTCCTTGACTTGAATGAAGAAGAGCTTCTTGCTAAAGCAGCCCAATTGCAAGGACATTTAACTACCATTGAGGCCCAAGTATTAACCGCTATTAAAGATCTTGAAGAAGCAAGAGCTGCAATCGAGGAGGTTTAATTAATGGATTTAAAAATCAACGTCGGTAGCGCACTAAGCCCAAAAGAAGTCATTGTATCTAAATCACTCACCGTCCGCGAACTATTCGAAGGTCAAAGTGTCAGTTTCAATGAAGGTCAAGTAACCCACAACGGTGCTAACTTAAGTTCTGCGCAAATGGACCAAACCCTTGAGCAAAACAACGTCGAAGATGGAGACTACATCGTTGCTGTATCTAAACACAGTAACGGGTAATGTAGTATAAGGGGAGCCTTAACAGGCCCCCCCTTTTTTTCTCTATGGAACTTTTCACACAAGAAAATCACCTATACTGGTTAATCCAATGCGCAACAAATCCGAATGAAGCCAATGCATACCGAACTCAACAAGACAACAAGCCTATAGAACTAAACCTATTTGGCCGTATTATCTTTACATACCTTAAAGAGCTTTATGCACTATCAAATAAAGGTAAGCCAGCTATTGTAATCCACCGACATGGAAAATACCCCCATACAGAAGATGTACTTAGACGTGCCACCATCAAAATTGACGATAATAGTATCGCTAAATTTAGTCCAAATCAAGCTTACTCAATCGCCAATTTAAAATTTCTTTATCATAATAATGGACTAATTACACTTAGCCGTGAATATTTTCATCGAATCATAACCGAAACAGAGTATGAGACCCATTTTGGATTGATTTTATTAAAAACACTTAATATTAAAAATCCAAAAATACTTACTCAAGAACAACTAACCCCTATATTAGACGCATACACCCGTAAAAATTTAAAAGAATTCCAAAATGAATCTTTACAAAAACGTATTAAATCTGTAATGGATGAAATACAATATTATGAAGATGATATAAACCGTCATCTAAAAACAATTGAAACCATTAAATCTGAAATAAGAGTGAAACAAAATGAAATAACACACATGCAAGACCGTGTTTTAAAAGGTGAAAAACCAACCAACATAGCTTACCAGTTTATTGAATATGTCAATAAACTTAAAATACACAAACAAATCGAAATGCACCCAAAACATAACGGAATAGTTATCCGTATACACTTATTTAATTTAAACATTAAAAACATGGATAAACCATATTTAGAACGTAGTTTAAAATATCTTTATACCGGATTTACCCAATTCCCAGATTTTCTAAAAGATATCCTTAATGATAATTTAAAAATTAATATCGGTGACTATACTATTAATATCGAAATACCATTCGATAAAAGTGAACGAATAGTGCACTCTATGAATTCACTAGATGATTATCACAATCCGCATATTGAAATGGGTTGTATAGGTACTTATCATGATGCTATAAGAGACGCGCAACAAGAACGCCAACCCATAGTTTTATTCAATATATTATTAGAACAACTAACATCAATCAACTTTACAGATGGAGGTAGTGATAACTTACCTAAATTTTGTAAACTCATAACCGAAACAGAAAGGATTGTATATGATGGCCCGGAAAACTGGTCGTACGTCAACAGTGAAGATTACGACGAAGACGAAGAATAAAGTAAAACCAACACCAATACCAGATTATCTCAAACCACTAAAAAACCCTTATAAAACCAAACTTATCATATCTTCCAAAGCGGAACTTAAAATACGCATAGCCATGGAATATGCGAAATGGAACGAAGTTATGTGGTTCGGGGAATTAAAACGAAACAAAAAAGGAGAATTCATCCTAAAAGACGTTCTCTTTCCCCCGCAAGAAAATGAAGGCGCATTTGTCACGACAAAAGATGACAAATTCCCAAAATGGTTTCACAACCATGTTGTCAAAAAAGGAAAAAGTAAAACGATGCGTCTTCATGGCCACACCCACCCGTACTTCACAACTAACCCATCAGCTATCGACATCGCCCATGTAGCTACATACCTACAAGAAACAAAAACATTTTTCATTCAATTAATCATGAGCAACTCATTTGAACCAACATGTATCCTTTATACTATGGATGGTAAACAAGATTTAAAAATCGAAATGGAACAATCCAAAAAAGTAAAAAAGGTACTAGAAAAAGTCATGCATAAAGAGGAGAGTTGGATAAAATATGGACATCAGCAAACACGCGGACTTCTTTACCCCGACGAAGATGATGTATATGACGAATATTCATATTATTGGAATAGGAGCGTTGGGGTCAAACCTAGCACACCAAATCATAAGAATCGGTATACCAAATCTAACACTATATGATTTTGATACCGTAGAATCAAGAAATATTACTAACCAAATGTACTACCCCCACCAAATCGGCATGACCAAAGTCGATGCAACAAAACAAAATCTTTTAAGTATCAACCCCGAAGCTAAAATCCGAGTTGAACCTAAAGGATATACTAACCAAAGTCTTAATGGTATAGTAATTCTTTGTCTAGATTCAATTGAACTACGTAAAAAAATCATCGAACAAAATCAATACAATCTCAACGTTAAATTACTTATTGACACGCGTATAGGTCTTGAAGAAGGTCAAATTTATACTATCATACCAGAAATCAAAACCTATCAAAAACTCATCGGAACAATGAATTTCAAAGACAATGAAACAGATTCACCAACCAATACATGTGGTACAGCATTAGCAATACTACCAACTATTCAAATGACCGCTAGTATTGCTACAATGAACATCATTAAGTTTATTAAAAACGAAAAAATTCAATTTATGACTATCTTAGATAGTCTTAAAGGAATTTCTCAATCCTATTCTTAGCGAAAGGCAAGATATTATGAATCACTACCTTACATTTTACAAAGAACATAAATCAAAAATCTTAATTACTAATAAATTAAAATTTCTTGAAACTTTAGGTGAATCAGGGGTATTAAACAATACCCTTACCGCCTTTAAAGACCGACATACCGTATATGCCAAACTCAATCCAAAACTCTATGATAAAATAATTGAGAAACGAAGTTTAAAATGGCATATCAATTACATCAAAAAATTCATAACCAACGAACTTAACAATGAATTCTTATACCATGAATTCAAAATACCCAAAACATCAGGGGGTTATAGAATTATTCATTCCCCAAACCCAAAACTTAAAACCCTTCAATACCATATTAAATATCTCATCGAAAATCTAAACGTACTTACCCACGACGCAGCACACGGATGCGTGCCTACACGAAGTAGTTACACTAATGCCCGTTATCATCAACAATCTAACCATTTCGCACGTGTAGATTTTAAAGATTTCTTTCCCAGTATTACTTCCGAATTTCTATTAGAGGTTCTTCCTCAGATAGGTCCTTTTGCAACTTCAAACTACAATAAAGAAATGAAACTACTAATTGAACTTATAGTTCAAGTAGCCACCTATAACGGCAAACTACCCCAAGGTAGTCCTATCTCACCTTTACTTGCCAATTTAGCATTAATTCCTTTTGATTTTCACATGAGAGAAACTCTCAAAGAAATGAAGCCCACTATCATCTATACAAGATATGTAGATGATATGACCTTTAGTTCATTTTACGCTTTTAACGATCAAAAAAAAGAATCAAAAGAAACGTTACACAACTTAATCGAAAATGTTATGATTACTGCATATCAAAAAAAACCTTTAACCATTAAAACCCAAAAAACAATGATAACTACAAAATTCGGTAAAAACCGTGTAACAGGAGTTAAAATCAATCAAGAAAACAAACTATCCATAGGTTACAAAGAAAAAAGAGAACTCAAACGAGAACTTGCATCACTTATTATTCAAAGGAAAAAAGGGTTAACACCCGATAAAAACCAAGTGCAACACACACTAGGTCTTTTAAGTTATCTAAACAATATTGAACCCAATTACAAATATTATATAGTCAACACTTTAAAAAGAAAATTCAACATCAAAATTGATTTATATCAATATTTATTTAATCTTTAATTTGAGGCCCCAAACACCCCCTTCTAGCGAAAAGCAGAAGTTCAACAAAACCCACACCTAAGTTTAAGTCAGAATTTGTCACCGATACGGAAGTCTCGGGACAAACTCTGAATAAAACTTTAATACGTATGTAACCTCAAATAATAATCATCAACACAATAGAAAATAACAGGCCCCAAACACATCTCTTCGCGTAAGGCAAGAGTTCTGCATTACAAACGGCAAGGAGTATTAAAGACCAACGCCGGATAGATTCAATCATACCTCACAACCACGAGATAGCTAAACCAACAAAACTGATGCTGGAGATACCTAATCTCTCTTTTCACCTGTTATTTTCTTTTGTTTCTCAAATACAATAAAATGCAACAAATATCTTCTAGCGTAAAGCAGAAGTTCAGACTTGCCAACCGTAGAAGACCATCAATCCCTGCAGAATCGGAATCAGCTTCACCAGATTCGCGCGGAAGAGCACACCTACGCAAATCA
>SKHH01000217.1 GCA_007117055.1 Lishizhenia sp.
TGTTGAAATTTGTTGAGTGGACTGTTTTTTAACCATTATTTGCTATTAAAACATCAGTCAGAACCCAGAATATGATAAAAAAGTAGGGACGTACTGCAATACGTCCCTACTTTGTTGTGTGTACCCACCTGGGCTTAAATCAGGGACTTACTGATTATGAATCAGGTGCTCTAGCCAGCTGATTTATAGGTTCTAAAAGATGTTGTGATAAACCACTTACTTTTATTGGAGCTTCGCTACGGTTTTTTCGGGAGTAGCACGGCAAATAGACTTATGTTTATTTGGTTTTTTAGGTAATTGATTAACTTTTTCATTTCTTCTTCTCGATCACAAAAATAGGTTTCTCCGTTATAACTAGATATTAAAAATGGATTGTTCATCTTCTACTATTTAAATCTCAAAATTCCATAAAAATCCTTTGGTCTTCCCTAAGTCCCAAATTAAAACTATTATTTAACGTACCTTTGTACACATAATAATCGCAATTGCATTGAAAAATTTTGAAAAATTAGGTGTTAACCCAAGCTTGGTAAAAGGACTTGCCGAATTAAATATTGTCGTTCCATCGGACATACAGAGAAATGTCATCCCAATATTGTTGGCTGGAAAAACAGATATTGTCGCTCAGGCACAAACGGGCACTGGAAAAACGGCTTCCTTCGGATTGCCATTATTGGAACAAATAGATGCAAATCTAGACGCTGTACAAGGTTTGATATTATGTCCAACACGAGAATTAGCAAAACAAGTAGCAAAGCAATTATTCAAATTCATAAAATATTCAGATAAGATTTTTATCGAATCAGTCTATGGTGGAGAACAAATTGATCGTCAAATTTCAGCTTTGCAGCGTCCGACGCACATTGTTGTTGCGACTCCAGGAAGATTGATAGATTTGATCAACCGGAAAGCTGTTGATTTGAGAAAAGTGAAGACCGTTGTTTTAGATGAAGCAGATGAGATGTTAAGTATGGGATTTCAGCAGGAATTGGATCAAATTCTAAATGTTCTTGACAATGTCGAAAATAAATGGCTCTTTTCAGCGACAATTCCACAGGGAATTCAACAAATCATAGCCAAACATTTGTCAGCAGATGCTAAACGAATTGAAGTAAAACGAAAAGATGTTGTCAATAAAAATATTTCACACCAATATTTGACGTGTGATGAATCAGAAAAATTGAATGCATTACTACTTTTCTTAAAATCACAACATAAAAATCGTGGTATCGTCTTTTGTAGAACCAAATCTATCGCTAAAAAACTCGCACAACAGTTAATTGCAAAAAATATCGCTACCGATGCCATTCACGGCGACTTACTTCAGAAAGAACGTGATAAAGTGATGCGTGCTTTTAAAAACGAAACCCTCCGAATCTTAGTAGCCACAGATGTTTCAGCCCGTGGAATCGATGTCTCTGGATTAACTTTCGTTGTACATTATCAACTTCCCGAAAATGATGAATACTACACCCACCGAAGCGGAAGAACTGCCCGTGCTGGTAAAGAAGGCGTTTCTATATGCTTTGTGAATAAGGATGAAATCAATAAGTTGCGCAAATATGAGCGCACGCTTGGAATTAGATTTGAGAAGGTGAAACTTGTGTATTAATTATTCTGTTATAAGTTATTTCTAATCCGCCTTTTTACGCAACGATAAAGTACAATTGTTTACAAACAATTATTAACAGATATTTTTTTGTTGGAAGGCTTTATTTTTTTGTGGGATTATTGATTTATATGGATGGATATACGCAATTGTGTTTAACGATGAGAACGTTAGCCTCTTGTAAAGTTCAATTACGAAAAGTAATGGGCTTTTATTCGATTTATCGGAACGCACGCTGAATATGATAAAATAAATGCAGAGACAGTTTCAATATATTACTATGAAAGTAAAACCAATTAAATCAGATAAGGATTACCGAAACGCACTTGAGCGCTTGGAAGTGATATTCGATGCGCCAATTGATTCAAAAGATGGATACGAGGCGGAAATACTTTAATTGCTTATTGAGAATTATGAAAATGAACATTATCCGATTGAAGCACCAGACCCAATCGAAGCGATAAAAATTCGAATGGAGGAATTAAATATGCGCCAAAAGGATTTAGTTGGAATAATCGGAGGAAAAAGTCGCGTATCTGAAATGTTGAATAGAAAGAAATTGATTAAATTAGCATCGTTAACGCTTATATCATGCTCAATAGGTTTTCCAACTACTTTATCAAACGCGCTTCTTGGAAGGTGATATTGTTTTTTGTTATTGTTTTCATTCTCTTCAATGTGCTCCTATTCCCTTATGTCATGAATCGCTTCGGGCTTCAGGGACAGCCGATGTTGGATTTTTTATTCGGATTTACGCCCGACCAAGCCTATTCGATGATTAGTGGCTACGGCGAAGAAGGGCGTGCAGGTGTGTTGTGGATTAGCGGACTGGTGGATATGCTTTATCCTTTTGTGTTTGGCGGACTGTTGGTGTTCTTGATTTCTCAGTTATCACTTGAAGTTCTAGCAGAGAATTCCAAATGGCGAACGCTAAATTTAGTTCCTATTATAGCCATTTTTGGTGATTATCACGAAAATTTGGGAATCATAATCATGACATCTTTGTATCCAAAAAGGTTGGATCAGTTCGCTGTTCTTTCATCGGTAAGTGGCATGATAAAGTGGATGTTTGTCGCTATTTCTATAGTGGTCGCGTTCGTACTTTTATTTCAAAAAATCAGTCGAAATAGCAGCAAAAAGAAATACAATTGAGGTGTTTGGATTCTTTATTTTATCCCTTTTCATTCTCTGACTGTTGAACAACCTATATTATGAACAAATAAAGTCTAGTGAGTCAATTTAAATCAATTACTCCTGTCACCTGTATAGACCTTGAGCGCTTGAAAAAGCTTATCAAATCCATGTATCAAGCTAAAGACTTTAGTAAAATAAACCATCAATTTCTAACCTAGTGCACTTCATAAAAATTCTATACATGTGACTAAAGTCACGATTCAGTTTAAATAAATAAAGTAATATTGTATTTTTAATACATGGATGAATTATGGCATTACTTCATAAGTACAAAAGAATCTTTATAGGAGTCCTCATTGGTGCTATTGGTGGTTATATTTACTGGCATGAAATAGGTTGTTTAACAAGAACCTGTAGCATAACCTCCTCCCCTATCAACGCTACACTTTACGGTGGTTTGATAGGAGGATTAATTGCTAATATTTTTCAAAAAGAAGAGAAAAACCCAATTTAACAAGAAGCATAATATGTTAAACATATAATGATTAGATGATATAACACATAATAAACTATGCAGCAGTGGGTTAGTGTAAATTACAAAGGATTATTATTCGCTATTTTGATCGGTGTTTCGGCACATTTAATTGGAAAGTTCACTAGCGTTAATGGAGTGATGTTTGGCCTCTTATCAGGTATCGTCTTAGGAAACATCTTACCGTTATCTAGCCGTTTTAATAGTGGAATATCATTTACGAGTTCAAAATTATTGGAGTTTTCTATCGTATTAATGGCTTTCAGTATTAATTTCAATGATGTTGCTGCCCTTGGTTGGCAAAATTTCTTTTTAGTAGTAGTAATGATCATTGGTGTACTCCTTTTAACACTGTTTTTAGCAAAAAAAATGAACTGTCCTGAATCAACTGGTACCTTAGTCGGATTTGGTACTGCCATATGCGGTTCTTCCGCAATTGCAGCAATCGCACCAGGTGTTTCCAAAAATAAAGGTGACATAGGTATTGCTTTAGCTGTGGTTAACCTGATGGGAAGTATTGGTATGGTTGTTCTGCCTTACATCCTGAAATTTATTGATTTACCTGAAATAGATGCTGGAGTAATCATTGGTGCTACTCTGCACTCCGTGGGAAATGTAGCAGGAGCAGGATATGGAATGGAACAGTACATTGGAGATACAGCCATTACAATAAAACTTGCCAGGGTTGCCATGCTTTCTCCCGCTATTATTCTATTTACGTATATGGTCAACAACAAAGAGGCTAATTCGTGGAAAGAACACTTAAAACTTCCTCTTTATTTATGGCTTTTTATAGCTGTTACAGTTTTCTCTAGTTTTATTAGTCTTCCTAACATGGTCTTAGGGGGTATCAGCGAAATGGGAAAATTGTTTTTAACGACTGCCATGGTGGCTATTGGATTAAAAGTAAGCTTTAAAAAATTATTCTTTTCTGGTAGAAAAGCCATGGGCTTTGGTTTTATCGTCTTTTTGCTGCAGATAGGTATTGTAAGTTTCTTGTTGTTTCTTTTTTAATAGAGTAAAAAACTAAACTACGTTCTTTTATAGACCAGTGTTTTAATTTCGATATTACCATCGATTCTTAATCATAGAAGAATCATTTTAGTAAATCAAGGCTTTCTATATTTGTCTATCGAGTTAAAGTCAAATTATTCAAAGCGTCTTTGTATATTTGTAAGAAATATTTTTAACGCAATTAACATGTCAGACACGATGTCTCCACCCCGAAATAATTGGCCTATTATGGAGCAGTTTTACACCATTCAAGGTGAGGGCTTCCATAGTGGTACAGCCGCCTACTTCATTCGTCTTGGAGGTTGTGACGTAGGGTGCGTTTGGTGCGATGTGAAAGAAAGTTGGGATGCAAATGCACACCCCCATGAGGAAAGTGAATCATTGATTCAAAAAGTAACTGATAGTGGGGCTGATTTTTGTGTGATTACCGGAGGAGAGCCAGCTATGTACGATATATCTGCACTTACTGAGCAATTAAAAAAGCAAAATATCTATTCAGCAATAGAAACATCGGGATGCTATCCTTTACGCGGTGAAGTGGATTGGTACTGTTTTTCTCCTAAAAAGTTTAAAGCTCCGGTTGATGAAGCTTATCAAAAAGCAAATGAACTGAAAGTAGTGATTTATCATAAAAGTGATTTAGAATGGGCTGAGTCTCATGCGCAAAAAACAAATGATGATTGCGTGCTTTTCTTGCAACCCGAATGGTCAAAAGAGGCACAAATTTTGCCTTTGATTATCTCATACATAAAAAAACACCCAAAATGGCGTATCTCACTTCAAACGCACAAATACATGCAAATTCCGTAATTATGAAAACACAAACAATATCCCTTTTATACTTAGTTTTCTTTATTTTTTTATCTAGCTGCGCTTCGGCTCAACCTCGTGAAGGATTCGGTACGAAAAACAAAAAGGCCATAAAGCTTTACTTAGAAGCTAGAGATACTCCAGGAAAAACGATTGATAGGTCTACTGGCGGTCCCAACTACGCAGGAGGAATAGAATTACTCAAACAAGCATTGAGTAAAGATGAGAACTTTTTAGAAGCACATCAACTGATTGGTGAGTTTTACCGTATCACAAGGCAAAACCAGAAAGCCGTAAAACATTTCAAACGCTCATTAGAAATAGAGCCGAGAGCTAATTTGAATGGACTACTTTATTTTGACATAGGAGAACTACAGTTTCAACAAGGGGAGTATAAAGATGCAATCAATTATTTTGAAAAAATATTAAGTAATCGATATGGTGCAATTTCTCCCGAACTTTACAATGCTGCTGAAAGTTTAAAAGCAAGTGCTGAATTCGCCATAAACGCCAAAGAAAACCCAAAAAACATTGACCCGAAAAACATTGGACCTGGAATTAATACAGAATATCCAGAATACTTCCCTACCCTTACCGTAGATGGTCGAACGATGTTATTTACCCGAGAAATCCCGAATAATGATAATTCACCAAGAGGTCAAGAAGATTTTTTCGTTTCTAACCTTACAGACAAAA
>SKHH01000228.1 GCA_007117055.1 Lishizhenia sp.
CACCAACCGGTAAATTACACCAAAGAAGACAGTATCATCACTCATGTCGTACAAAAAAAAGAAACGCTCTATTCAATTTCAAAGCGCTTTATGGTTTCCATCGACGAATTAGTGCGTGTAAATCAGATAAAAGGGAACAATATTAGCCAAGGAGATACGCTCATTATTCCCTTAAAAAAAGAAATCAGCGAACCCATTCCGCTAAAGGAGGTTCCTTCCTATACTGACTCCGCACATCATCCTGTTTTTGGTGACAGCATTACACCAAAAGATTTCTATACTATTGTGTACTTACTACCTTTTCGTTTAGATAACAACCCTACGATTCTCACAGGATTATACGATGACAATACTCGCCTGAACAATATTTCTGAAATCGCCTTAGATTTTTGGATGGGAGCTAAATATGCCATTGATTCATTGGAAAAATTAGGGCTTCGTGCTAACATTCATGTTTTCGATACAAAAGGAGATAAAGAAACAGTTCAAAGTTTACTTGAACAAAATGAACTCCTAGAAGCCGACCTAATAATTGGTCCGTTTTTTCCTGCTAATATTGAACTTGTTGCGAATTGGGTAAAAGAAAATAATAAGCAACTCTATTTACCCGTGCGATCGAACACCAACTTATTACAAAACAACCCAAGTGTACACAACATGGTTCCGAGTGAATTTGCGCTTTTAAATGGACTTGCTACTTATCTTGCAAAAAACCATTCGGAGAATAAGCTTGTGTTAGTAAATGATAACAAAACAAAAGAACAGAAAGAGTTTTTCCTACATGCATTAAAATTAAATGACAGCACCATTGAAATACATGAAACCGAATTAGGCTCATCCTCCGGAAGAGATTTAACACGTCATTTTGATTTAGATGGTCATACCCTTTTTGTCTCACTTGCTGAAGACGCGAAGAACATCATGGCTTTTATCAATACGTTAAATGCAGCCAAAAACTCAACTAATCGTCACGGAGAAGCAGAAGTAACTGCTGTTGGAAATAGAAAGTGGATGGAACTAGCTGCTTTGAATAGCTATTATAAAAATCGTTTCCAGTTACTCACTGCACAGCCCAACTACTTAAACTACGAAACAGAAAAAGTTCAACATTTTGTAAGTGAATTTCAGCAACACTATAAAATTGACGCATCTAAATATGTGTTGCAAGGCTATGATATAAGCGCATATATTTTAAGCCAACTTACTCCTGAAAATCAAGACTTATCTCCTATAACTAATGACTTTAATACCATAGCCTTAGGAGAACGAAACGGAAAAGAAAACAGCACTACTTTTATCGTTCAACAAATCGATTATGATTTGATTTTACAAGGAGTGGTTAAAGGCAATACCTTATTTTCACACGAAGAAAATTCAATTCATGAGTACCAAGATTAAGATCAGCGAACAATTCAAAGAAGTACAAGACCACATTTGTCAATCCTTAGAAGCGCTAGATAAAAAAAGTACGTTTCAAGAAGATTTATGGCAACGTGAAGGTGGTGGTGGGGGACGTACTCGCATCATCACAGATGGAAATATCTTTGAAAAAGGAGGTGTGAATTTTTCCGAGGTGTATGGCCCAGTAACCGAAATGATGAAATCTCAACTTAAGCTGGACGGAAACGAATTTTATGCAACGGGCGTTTCCATTGTATTACATCCTAAAAATCCTTTTCACCCAATTATGCACATGAATGTGCGTTATTTTGAAATGGACAACGGAGTATATTGGTTTGGCGGAGGAATTGATATGACTCCTCATTATGTAAATAAATCCGCTGCTGCCAAATTTCATAAAGGACTGAAAGACCTTTGCGATACCTATCACTCCGATTTTTATCCAGAATTTAAGACGTGGGCAGACAATTATTTTTTCATTCCACATCGTGATGAAACCAGAGGCGTTGGCGGGATCTTTTATGACCACCTAAAAAGCAAGGATCACCTCGAAAAAGACGACTTGTTAAGATTCGCTATTGAATTAGGGCATTTGTTTCCCGTTTTGTACACACAGCAAGTTGAGCTTTGTGCAACATCAGAATGGACTGACGAACACGAAACATGGAGAAACGTTAGAAGGGGTAGGTATGTAGAATTCAATTTAGTGTATGATAGAGGAACTCAGTTCGGTTTAAAAACAGCTGGAAGAATCGAGTCCATTCTAATGAGTTTGCCACAACATGCATCATGGGTCTACAATTTTCAACCCGAAAAAAATAGTCCAGAAGAAGAAACACTTTCTTTATTAAAAAAAGATGTAGATTGGATGGCTCATTTGTAAATCTCAAAGGAAAATTTGCATCTGAAAAAATCGATGTAAACACAACAAAGCGCAAAAGCACTTGATTCTCAATTAAGATTGCTAACAATCTATGCGTCATTGTTAATAATAAACTATCTATATTTCAGGAAAGTTCAACTATTTTCCACATCTTTATCTTAAATTTGCGCTTATGTTTGAGGACGAGAACGACGATATGTACGAACAGAATGTGAACGATGACCTCAAAGCGTTCAATGAAATGTACAAGAATAATAACTATACGTTTTTCGATTGTGATAGAATTGAGGGCATTATAGATCACCTTTTTGTTTCAGGACAATATAAAAAAGCCATTTGGGCTGCTGAAAAAGCGTTTGAACAATTTCCTTTTAACCCAATTTTCAAACTCCGAAAAGCACAAGCTATGTCGCTTTCGGGTGAACTTAAAGAAGCAATTCAGATTTTATTAGAAATTGAGCGCCAAGGAGAAAAAAGTCAAGACTTATTTCTTTCCTTAGCTTCTTCATTTAGCCAACTAAGAGACAGCGATTCAGCCATTAAGTATTTCACAAAAGCACTTGGCGTTTCCGACCAAGAAGAAAGAGCTGATATTTATATCGACCTAGCTATGGAGTATGAAAATCAAGATGAATTTCTTAAAGCTATTAAAGTACTTGAAAAAGGAATTAAAGAAGATCCAAAAAATGAATCTCTCGTCTATGAAATGGCTTATTGTTATGACCAGTTGGGCGGTTACGAAAAGGCGATTCAGTGTTTTCAAGAATATATCGATATTGAGCCCTATTCATACACCGCTTGGTATAACTTAGCCAATGCTTATGCGCGAATAAAAGAATACGAAAAGGCAATCTGGGCTTACGATTATTGTATAGTCATTAACGAAGAATTTGCCCCAGCTTATTTTAATATAGGGAACACCTATGCAGAACTTGAAATGTTCGAAGAAGCATTGGTGAACTACCAAAAATGTGTAGAAATTGATGGAGATGATGCCATGGTGTATTGCTCCATTGGCGAATGCTTGGAAGAATTAGAACATTATGAAGAAGCTTTAATCGCATACAAAAAGAGCTCAGACTTACTTCCTCAACTCGCTGATGCTTGGGCCGGAAGAGGAGTGGTAAATAATGTTCTTGGAAAAGGAAAAGTAGCCATTCAAGAAATTAAAAAAGCAATAGAGATGGAACCTTCGAACTACAGTTACCATCACAGCTTAGCAAACATCTTAGAAGATCAGTCGCATACAACTGAAGCTATAGCTGCTTATCATAAAGCTATTGAGTTGAATAATACAGATGATCGATTAATCATTGAGTATCTGCATTGCTTAACCAATGAAGACCCCGTTCGAGCAATGGAACTTTTTTATGCTGAGGAAAGAATTCATGAAACTAATGCTAGCAAATTAGCCATGACATACACTTATTGGGTAATGAATAGAAGAACAGATGCACAATTGATTTTGGAAGATTTGATTCATAATGACCCTAGTCTGGCAAAAAGCTTATTTTTGCACTTTCCTTCTTTAGAAGAAGTGGAATATTTTGTAGAACGATTGGAAAATATAGATGAATAATTTTACATTACCATATATACCAGATAGGACAAATAAACCTAGAGAGAAAGGGCTCACCATGATGATGGACAAAGGTCTCAGTCTTAGAGAAGCCGAAAACTTTATTGAAGCCTCTGGGGAATTTACAGACATTGTGAAATTTGGCTTTGGTACAGCTTTTATTACTGCGCAATTAGAAGAAAAATTAAAACTTTATAAGTCACACAATATTCGGCCTTACTTTGGAGGAACACTCTTTGAGGCTTTTTATGCACGAGGAATGTTCGATGACTTCTTGAAATTACTGGACAAATATGACCTCGACTTGGCAGAAATTTCGGATGGTTCTATTGTTATTCCTCACCAAGAGAAGTGTGAACTCATTGCTAAAATGGCGAAAGATAGAACTGTTCTTTCAGAAGTAGGTTCAAAAGATTCTGGAATTTTAATCTCTCCCAACAAATGGATCAAAATGATGAGTACAGAACTAGAAGCAGGTTCATGGAAAGTAATTGCTGAAGGAAGGGAAAGTGGAAATGTAGGTGTTTTTCGTCCTAACGGAACAGCACATACTTTTTTAATCAATAAAATTATTGCAAAAGTAAAACCCGAGAACATCCTTTGGGAGGCCCCGATTAAAAACCAACAGGTTTGGTTTATTAAATTATTTGGAGCCAATGTGAATCTCGGAAATATTGCACATAACGAAGTAATTCCATTAGAATGCTTGCGCATCGGCTTAAGAGGTGATACATTTTTTGAGCACCTTCCCGAAGACTATATAGAGCGATTAAAACAAATCAACGACCCCAGCGAAGAAGAGTAATCTCATGCAAGCAAAAGCTATACAACATATCACAGGTCATTCTGGCGCTATTTATGATGTATTAGTTTCTTCTGATCATAAAATTTATACTACCAGTGCTGATAAATACGTCACACGCTGGGATTTAAAAACGGGAAAACAAGACCCCTTTGCCATTCGGTTAGAACACTCTGGTTATCGCATAGCCTTATCGGACGAAAGTGCTATTTTAGCCATAGGAAACGCCCGAGGCGGTATTCATGTAATTGATTTAAACGAAAAAAAAGAAATTCGTTACCTTACACAGCATCAGGTTGCTGTTTTTGCATTAACGTACAACCCTTTTAACAAAGAGTTTTACTCTGCAGATGGCGATGGAACATTTTGTGTGTGGGACGGGACTTCTTTCGATTATAAATTAGCTTTGCCCTTCAATTGTGGTAAAATACGCTCCATCTCCTTAAATCAGGACGGAAGTAAACTCTTACTTTCCTGTCAAGATGGCTATGTACGGCTACTTGAAACGAATTTTTTCAACATGCTAGAAACTTGGAAAGCCCACCCAACTGGAGTCAACACCTCCTTATTCTTAGAAAAAGGAATTTTTACAGGAGGAAAAAATGCACACATCAGTAAATGGAGCCAAGAAGATAATCAACTCCTACAAAATATTCCGGGACATAACTATGCCGTGTATGATTTGATTTCTATCCATCAAGAAAATACTCTAGTCTCATGTAGTTTTGATAAAACCATCAAGCTTTGGAACACAAACGACCTATCCATTATTCAGCGCATTGAAAGAAAAGACAAAGGACACAAACACGTAGTCAACCGACTCGCAAAGATCAATGAACATGAATTTATTTCCGTCAGCGATGACCGCGTAATTATTCATTGGAAAGTGGAATAGTTTGGGGTTAAATTATTTTTTAAGTCAAGAAAGGGAGTTTAAAAATATTACAGGATGATTATTTTCGTAATGTAGCTAAATTTTGTCTTCGGAAAAGTTAGCAAAATCATCCATAAACTAATTGAATGAATAATGCCCGTAATCAAATTAAAAACTGAAATTAACGCTACCATTGATATCGTTTTTGATTTATCAAGGAGTGTTGACTTGCATAAAATATCAGTAG
>SKHH01000038.1 GCA_007117055.1 Lishizhenia sp.
AGTTCTGGTTTTTCATGGAAGAATAGTTTCACCTTTGCATTTTCAGAGATTTGTTCTTGGGAAGAGAAATTCATTTCCCAAACCTTTTGGTCTTGATGCCATTTTGTAACAAAGTATAAAAAGCCGTCAGAGTACCACCAAGTTTCAATACCATGTTGTTTTCCATTGACATAAGGGATTTCATACCTGTTTTGTCCGTTTTCATGCCACCAAGTAGCAATGCCATGTCTTTGTCCATTGATATAAGGGATTTCACCCCTTTTATGTCCGTTGGGGTACCAATAAGTTTCAAGGCCATGTATTTGTCCGTTGACATAAGGAGTTTCATATCTCTTTTGTCCGCTGATATGCCACCAAGTTTCAATGCCATGTTTTTGTCCATTGACATAAGGGGTTTCACGTTTCTTTTTTCCGTTGGGATATGTGTATGTTTCAACTTTTGTTTTCATGTAAACTTTGGTGTTTCATGGAAGAACAGTTCTAATTCTGTATCTTCAAGGATTTACTGATGGAAAGTGAATTGTATTTGTCACTATATCAGTCTTCATGTTCTCTTGATGGGGCATTAGATTTATAGTTAAGTTTTAGTTTTTTCAGAACATCCAGTGTTTTTTTGTTGTGTTGATTGGACTTAAAGTCTATATATTCAAAAACAGGACGTGTTTCCAAGAATTGGATAAGTCTTTTAGAAATGAAAATACGTTTATACCATGGTAGTTTCATGATGTGTACAATCATTTTTTCTGCTTCGATGTATCTTTTTTGTGACAACTCCAATTGAGTCAACATTTTATCGAAGTTATTGGTCATTATTTGATTGTGCTTTTTATATACATCAGATTCTTGCATCTTTCATTGGGTTTATAAGATTAAACGTTATTTTCT
Organism: Lishizhenia sp.; assembly: GCA_007117055.1. Taxonomy (GTDB): domain Bacteria; phylum Bacteroidota; class Bacteroidia; order Flavobacteriales_D; family Crocinitomicaceae; genus CSBr16-161. The sequence goes on from SKHH01000038.1 coordinate 886, forward strand.
TCTGTTTGTTACAAAGTAATTTTTAATTAAACTCTTTCAAAAAAAGTTTAATTAACAATGAGTTGGTGGGGAGAGTTTAGTGGATTTTAGGGCATAAAAAAAGCCAGACATTTCTATCTAGCTTTACACATGAACTTTCTTATGTGTTTATGTGTGAGAGTTATTTTAGGTATACCATATCTACCAATTCAGATACTGGAGCACCTTCATTTAGTTTTTTAGCAAACTCTAAAAGAAGTTTAGCTTTCTTATTGCGATTACCTTCAATTTGCAAAGTAAATGCATTTATGCGGCTCTTCATGGTCATTTTGGTAATGCCTTGAGATTGCATAATAGTTTCATTTCTTTGTCTTTGTTTAATATCCATTTGCACCAGTTCCCATAGGGAGAGTGTAGGATTTTCTTTTTTTTGTGTATCGATGATTCGAATCACTCTAGTTGCAGGTATTAAACCATCTTCAATTGCTTTTAGAACTGGCTTTGGAGCTTCTGCTAATGAGATATATTTATAGACTGCTGGTTCAGATTTATCACATTTAGCAGCAATGTCTTTCACGCTCATTCCACGACGAAGTTTGAGGTCAAGAAAGTAACGACCTGCTTCTAGGGGGTTGTTGAAATTTTTTCTAATGTTAGGCATGGCTATATGTTTTATCTACTATCATAACTTTGAAACCTATAAAAAGTTCTTAAAAAGTTATGAACAATTTAAAGTTGATGCAAATTTACGATTTTTTTTGTAATAAACAATAAGATTATTAGTTTAATATGTTAAAAACAGCGAAAGAAAAAAGGGAGCTAAAATTAGCCCCCTCCTTTCAAACCACATATTGGTTTATTTGTTGCTTACGCCTCGTTTGAGACTTCAGCTCCAACCACCAGAGCGAGGATGTCTTGTTTCGAGGTATCACCTTTGAGTGCGGCATCCAATTGGATGAGCATTTTAGCTCCTTCTGTTGGCGAGTCTACAACTTCGCTGATAATTTCAGCTAATTTCTGGTTGTAGCTTTTCTCAGCAAAAGGCACTTTTTTGGTTTTCCCTTTTTTCAGGGTTGATTTGGTGGCTTTGGCTTGTTTCTTTTTGCCATTACCTTTCCCTGGGTTTGCTTGTGGCGCTTCTGCAGCTTGTGCTTTTGCATCTTCAATAGCCACATTGACAGATTCAATCAATTCCTCTTCACTTGAAGTTTCAGACATAATTTGTCGAACAGCTGTGAGGGAGATTTCATCATTCTGCACTTTCACTTGCACTTCTTGTGGTGCTTTAAAGAGAGAAGCATAGTTGTAGAAGGTGGCTTGTGAAATGTTCATCACACCACACGTGTAGTCACGCACTTCTTTTGCAGTAGCTTCTGGGTTTTGTGCCAAGAAAGCATTCGACAGTGCGTCTGCCAATTCTGCATTTTCAACGTCTGTGAAAGACTTTCCACTGTTAGAAGTGGCTTGCTGCTCCAGACGGCTCAACAGGTCTTCAGAAGTTGGAATGAAAGGAAGAGAAGGAACCCCTGCTTTACGAGCGAGACGTACACGTCGTTCTCCATCGGTAATTACAATATTCCCAGTCTTACGGTCACGAAAACCTGTAACAGGAGGAATTTTGTAAGGGTCTTCTTGAAAGGTTCGAGCCAAACGGTCAGCCTCTAACTGGGTAATCCCAAAGTCTTTGCGTTTGTTGAAACCTTCTTCTACGACGAATTCGTCGATTTGCTTAAGAGTTGCCTTCTTGTAAGGCGCTGTCCCCTCAGGGATTTGGATTTGATTTTTGCTCATGGCAATTTGAAATTAAATGGTTTGTATGAAAGTATACGAGAATTGAACTATAAAGTTACACTATATTCTCATTTTTTTTTTTCTTTTCTTTTTTCTACTTAAACACTTTAGGGTCAATGCCTAATGAAATGTAGTAGTCTTGCATAAGGATTTTATATCCTTGCAGTTGCTGTTTTTGGATTGCTGCTACAATTAACTTGATAGCACTTGGTGGGTTTCCTGTTTTTTTGAACAGATTTGCGATGCTGCTTGCACCATATAATGTACTTATGTACATTTTCCCATCTTTTTCTATGAGCAACCCTTTTTTTGCGAGTTTCAACATTTCTTTTTGTTCAATAAAATGGGAGACAGCAAAATCTAAGTTGTCATTCACTTCAAATGTACTGCCTGTGCCTGTGTCAATTTTGACTTTGGGCAGTTTTTTAAATTCTTCTTCTAACTTTAGAAGTAGTTGTCGGTTTTGTTTCAGTTTTGTAGACGGTTCATAATCACCGTTTGGTTTTCTATCAATAGAGCCAATGGGATTTACATCAGGCATTCCGCCATTTCCATCATCATAGTAATTAGCAATTTGTTTCCCTTGGTATTTTACAACACAACGAATTACTGTCCCTTCATGCCCTTCCATGGTTTGCATTTTCGAAAATGTTACTGGTATTCCTTTATACATTGGGATATTGTTTTTGGGTTTGTGATGGCAATGAGTTTCAAGGGAGAGTTTGGTTATCCTTTTTCTATTAACCTTATAGAATTCATCTGTGAATGCCATATTCTCGCTTCCCTTTTACCAACTTTTCCATTAGAATTAAAAAGGCGAACCATGTAATATTGTGGATACACACCTGAAAACTCTATCATAAAAATCAAGCCTTTTCTCACAGTTGTACCATCCACCCATTTAATGGTGTCTCCAATGTCAAAGCCATGTTTTTCAACAAAATTACGTTCATTTATTATTCTTTGCTTTCTTCTGTTTTCAGATAGCAATTCGATGAGGCTTTGTTCTTCTTGTTGAAGTTGTTCTAAATTCATATCTCAAATAAATTAACAAAAATATAAGTGAATGATACTTGACCATTCACTTATATTTGTTTGGTTATTAAATCAGGTCGAGTAGTTGTCGGACGGTCAAACCGTTATTCTCGAATGCTTCTAAGAAAGTAACATTCAAATCTTCCACTTCAACTGAATCGTCAATTTCAGCTTGTGTTTCCAGACGTGCCAGTACATCAACGGTAAATTCATCCATACTCAACAATTGCGACAAGTTATGGACTCGTAGTCGTTCTACCAGTTGCCCTACTTGAGCGGCAAGGGCTTCAAATTCTTGTGATGGGTCATTTTCAGTCCAGTCAGCACTTGCGTTTGCGATAAGAACTTTTTGAAATTGGAGTAATTGGGTTTTCATGGGAATAAGTATTGATTATGACTACAATGAGTTGATGGGGAGAGTTTGGTGGATTTTAGAAGCGAGTTTCTACTGCATAGATAGCATTAAACTCTTCCAAAGATATTTCAACCACCTTCTCCAAGGTAAGGGCAATTTCTCCACCAAAAAAGTACCAACAATTACCTTGACATTCCACATTCTCATCATGGTAAAATTCAGAGGCTATGTTATGAGACATTTCTTCTGCCTCTTCGAGTGAAGATGCTATCAGGGTGCTTTTATGGTAGTACTGCCGTTCTCCATTCTGCTCTTTAAAGACACGAAAGAAATGTTTCTCATTAGGATTTTCAGGTTCTAACAATGTAACTTCTTTACAAGAAATGCCAGATGGATTAACCCATTTCATTTCACTAGACACTGCATCTTCTAAGTTGTAGTCTTCAAGTTCATTTCCTGCTTCAAGGAAATTCTTTTTTAGAACTTTTTCATTGACGTCACAGCGAATTGACACTTTGTTCATAATATAAGTTTTAAGGGGGTTTCTATTTAACAATGAGTTGATGGGGAGAGTTTGGTGGATTTTAGTCCACCAGTTTTTGGTAATGATTTAAAAGTGCTTGTTTTTCCTTTTTCTCAAGTGAGTCTCCAAATTCGTCTCTTATAGACTCAATCAAGTCTGCACGGGAATCAAAAAAATCTTCTATTACTTCATCTGGCGATACAATGTCATTCACTTGACATAAGTCAAACAATTCTTTAAGCGTCCAATCTTCCAATGGGCTGCAACATAGTTGCTCGATATGAGAAACATCTTCTTCCAGAATGGTTATAGACTGGTCAAGCTCAGAAAGTTCTGAATTGAAGAAGTTTTTTTTATCTAAGAAGAAATAGATTTGTTCATCTATTTTTTCTGCTTCTGGTGAGGTGTCCATGTTTTGAATTAACAAGTCTTCAAGTTCTGTGGTAGACACAATCACATCAAGGATTACATCATCTTCTTGAAGATGTATTTTAAGGTGACGTGTTGGGAATTTTTTTTCTTTGTAAGAAATCATGGGGAAATGGTTTAAGGGGTTTCTATTTAGCAATGAGTTGATGAAGAGAGTTTGGTGGGTTTAAATATTTCCTAGATATTGTGAAGGCTTGGCTCCTTGTCCTTTCTTCTCTTCAAACAATTGAAGCAATTCGTGGCAGATTTGCCGTCCAGAACGGTTTCTTGGGTCTGTAAACCTGCAGCTTGATTGGTTGGTATCTTCTGGATTTTCAATTTTTTCTGCGAGTGTTTCTATTATTAGAAGCATCATACGAACAAAATTTTGTTCTAGTGTACGATGACCAGTTGCCAGCACCATTGCTTGCATCATAATTTCGCCATTTACTTTGCTACTACTATTGAGTGCATTGCCAATTTTATCAAAGGCTTCGAACAGTTCTTCGGTTTGCTTTACTTCCCAAGGGTGTAAATATTCTGTTCCATCTTCATTGAGTTGAAACAAATTTTTTTCTGTGAGATAATTGATAAATGCCTGCTTGTCCATGCTGTTGGGTTTTAATTATTCTTAATGAGTGTACAAGATGAGGTTTGGTGGATTTAATCTATTTCTTGGTTGCCATTTTTGTCTGTGGTGATAACTTCTGCTCCTTGGAGAGAAATTGTACCTTCAGATTTAACGCCTGATTCATGAATAACAAAAATCCCATTGGTATATGTGTTGGCATCTTCTGGCGCTAATCCTTCTTCGGTGTCCTGCGCTTGGCTCATTAGACCTCTTACGGCTTTATGAGCTATTTCAGGTATTTGGGAAGCAGAAACTGCATCTTCAAATTCAATTGTAAGGATAAAACTTACTTTTTTCATGGGGATAAGTGTTTAATTTGGTTGCAATGAGTTATGGATGAGTGTTTGGTGGATTTTAGTATTCAACATCATCTTCGGTTTCATCATTCCATTTTTCTTCTGTAATGATATACCCCATTCTGTTAACAATATGCAACCCTTTTGAAATGTACCAGATAGGCTCTAAACCTTGTTCTACTGCTTCATTTTGCGCCTTTCCACAGCAACAAACTTCTTCTTGTTCATTACAATCACACTTAAAGTTATCAACAAAAGTGTCATAAGGATTGTCATCGTTGACAATAACTGTCCAAATGTTGCGTACATCTTGTTCTAAAACAAAAGCAAGTTCTTCTCCATAGGTTTCAAACACAATTCCGTCTATGGGTGTTTCTGGGTTGAGATGATTTTGGATTGGTTTAAAGTGTTTTTCGAAATCTTCGTATTGCATGATGATGGTGTTTATGTCTTTAATGAGTTAATAGGGAGAGTTTGGTGGAATTAAAATCGTTCCTGAAGGTTCAGTTCTACAGCAAACTTTTCCATCTTATTTTTGGCTCGATGCAATTGTATTTTTACTGTACCGATTGGTTTCCCAATAATTTCTGCAATTTCATCGTATGAAAGTTCTTCAAAATAACGCAATTCAATGATTTTTTTCATTTGAGGAGATAGCATATCTATCAAGTCACGCACCATGTCTTTACGTGCGTTTATGTGAATCGCTTCCTCTGGGTTTGGTTCCGAATCTTTCAGGCTCATCATTAATTTATGAGAACGAAGATTATTATCAGCTACTTCATTGGTCAATGGGTCTTTTAAAGACACAATATCCAGTTTTCTTTTACGTTTCACGTCGATGACGTGGTTGTTAGCGATTTTGAACACCCATGTAGAAAACGCTTTAGTAGGTTGATATTGGTCAATGTGAGAGAAAACTTTTTCCCAAACTTGTTGCACAATATCCTCTGCTTCTTCAACTTGTCGCACCATTTTAGAAACAAAAAACAAGAGGCTACGATTAAATCGTTTTACCAACAGTTGGCTTGCTATGTTTTTTTCGCGTTCTGTGCTGTTTCCTTGGAGAATAGCAACTTGGGCTTCTACATTCAATTCTTTCATATCTACAATGAGTTGCTGGGGAGAGTTTGGTGGATTTAAAGTTCTTCAAAAAGTGGTTTAATTGCTATTACATTTTCTCGTCGCTCTATCATAACCCGAAAACGCCCAAACTTAGCATCATAAACTTCATGTGTTTCAATAGATTCATCTAACACAATCGGTTTTTGATTTTTATTCTTAGAACTCCAATCACTCATTAAGTGATTAAGGTCAAGAACATCAAAAGAAACAACCTCTATTGGGGTTTGATTTACTGTTTCAACAGGATAAACTTGGACACCTTCTCGTGTGAGATACTGGATATAACCTCCTTCCAAAACTTCTCCATAGTTAATAATGGAAGTCATGTTAACTTTACGCTTACCTTCTGGTGTTGATTTTGATTTATAAATCTCCATCAAGATAAGGTGAGTATTAGATGTATTTAGTCGATTCATATCTACAATGAGTTATGGATTGGAGTCTGGTGGGTTTTAGAGAGCATTTAAGTCTCCGTCAAAATATGTGGGATTTTCGATATCATCCCCAAAATATAATTGCAATGGCACATTTGGGAATGCTGTTTCAGCTTCTTTTTGCGTTCCAAATACCCCGAAAGAAGGAAAGTTGGCAGCAATCACATCTGAGTGAGATAAATCGGGTTGCCAATAGCTTTCAACTTCCTCTGCGATATTTACTTTGGAAATGAATACCCAATCATTCATCCCTACTGTTTCTTCTAAGTTATATGCAAGCAAAAAATCTGATACTGAATATGCATTACCTAATGATGCTGCTCGTTGCATGAACTCAAAAGCTTCTTTTGGCATTTTGCCGCCTGCATCTTCAATTTCAGACCATTCTTGAATGGTATAAGCATCGGTGCTAACTTTGTCGTCATCTGCACTTAAAACGTAAACTGTAAGATTTTTCATGTCTACAATGAGTTATAGGTTTGAGTCTGGTGGGTTTTAGAGATATTCTTCTCCATAAACCTCTACCAACTTTTCTATGATGGCGTTTTCTGCTTCTTGTGGATTGTTGGCTTCTTGAGAAAAAAGAGAGGCTATGCTATAAATTGTTTCTGGGTCGCCTTGATTCCAGTCATGTTTCTCATCTTCTCCTGTCCGATAGAGATGATTTTTGTTTTTTTTGCGTTCAGCCTCATTTAAAGACATTTGTACAACTTGCTCTATAGACAAAAACGTTTCCATTGGGTTTATTTTTTTGAGAATGAGTTATGGATTGGGGTTTGGTGGATTTTAGGGCCAAGAAAAAAATAATTGAAATTTTTTTTGGATTTGGTTTAGAATTTTATAATTTTGCATTATATATTATTGCGCGGTGGAGAAGTGGTATCTCGTTAGGTTCATATTCTAAAGTTCGGCGGTTCGAATCCGTCCTGCGCTACGAAGTCAAAAGACAAAAAAAGAAGTAATGAACTACGTTATTAGCATGATTGAACAGGAACGTGAAGAGGAAGCTCTTCTGTCTGGTCGTGCTATGTAATTAATTTAAGATTTACAGAGAAGCTCGACCAAGTTGGTCGGGCTTTTTTGTTGCCGTTAATATGCTGCAGTAGCTTAAAGGTAGAGTCGGAGTTTTTCAAACTCTTGGGTGTGGGTTCGATTCCCATCTGCAGTACTAAATTTGTTATTTTACGCCCCATCGTCTAGTTGGCCTAGGACGGTGCCCTTTCACGGCATTAACACGGGTTCGAATCCCGTTGGGGTGACTTATTAAAAGCTGCAGTAGCTTAAAGGTAGAGTCCTTCCTTCTCACGGAAGTGGGTGACGGTTCGAATCCGTTCTGCAGTTCTATTCTTGCAGTTCATCTGCATTTACAAGAACGGTGTCCAAATCTAATATTGGAAGGCGGTCAATTTGAATAATACTAATTTCAAAAATTCCTGCGTTTTCTAGGAATACTTGCAAAGAACCGCTGATGTGTCGAATTGCGCTGATGTGTCGAATTGCAAGGTCTGCAAAATTGAAATCGCAAGCGGAGTTTTCCCATGCTTCTTTTCCTTCTGGGGTTTTCTTTACCCAGTTGGTAAGAGTTGTTTTTAGGGAGTTAACGACAGAATTGGCATCTTCATGTTGAGATGATACTTCACAAGTGTATATCATTATAACGTTTTCTTCTGAATTTCGTCGTTCTGCGATAAAGGAAATCTCTTTTGCCATTGTATTGTGATTTGTGCTACAAATGAGTTTTTAGGGAGAGTTTAGTGGGTTTTAAGATTCTTCTTCATCTTCTATTGATAGAAGTTTAAAGAATCTTTTAACTGCTCTTTCTGCTATTTTCTTCGCTTCTTCTATAGATTCATGTTTTCCTAAGTCGCTTTTAATCGCAGGGAGAAAACAGGTTGCTTGATAGCGTTTTGTTTCTCCCCTTGAAACGAATGCACTATAAAATACGGAAGCAACTTTTACTTTGCCAATGTATAGTTTATTGTCTTTCCATTTCAATATGCCGTTATCTTCATTGACAATTTCGACCCCTTCTTCTAAGTTTGTTCCATCCAAATCAATGGATGCTGGTCGAACAATAACTTCTCCGAATTTTGTGTAATACACTCCAGAGGGAACAATACGCTCTTTAAAGTCATCAAAGTCAGTGCTACTGATTCGTTCTTCTGACTCTAATTTTCCCACTGTTACCCAATCAAAGACGATAATGCCTTCATTTTCTCGAACGTCTTGAATAGCATCGTTATCTTGACGAGCTAGTTTAATTGCTTGTTCAACATCTTCTGCAAGTCCAATAAATCGTTCACTGCTTTGTGATTGATGTATGTCGGTGTGAGTTATTTTTACTAATCGTTTCATGACTTCAATGAGTTTTTAGGGAGAGTTTGGTGGATTTAATCTTCTATTGATAGAAGTTTTAAAAATCGATTTACTCCTGTTTCTACTTGAGTTTTAGCTGCATCTTTGGTTTCAAACCTACCCAAATCACTTTTAATTCCAGGGAGAAAGCAAGTTGCCTGGTATTTTTTAGGGTCTTCTCTTGAAATGAAAGATGAATAATGCACTGAACCAACTTTTATTTTGCCGACATACAGTACATCGTCTTTCCATTTTAAGGGAGATATAGAGATATTTTGTTTCATATTTTCAAGTGTCAGTAAATTTGTTGTTTATATGATGTAGCAAAAATTACATTCATAAAGCCTTTTAGATGAATGGTTTACTCAATTAAATCATTAGATACACAAAAATGTATATCTCCTGTTACCATTACATCAGAGTGTGATATGGGAGAGTTTTGACATTGGTCAACGGTTATCTTTCCTGAGCATTTAATTCGGAAGATAGTTCCTCCATCAGGACTTTGAACCCACATAGTATTTCCTCCAACATTAAACTCTAAGACAGCTGCCTTGATTTGAAGACGTTCGCCTTGTTCAAAAGTATTGTTTTCCATGTTATTAAAGTGATTTTAAAGAGATTGTTCGGTGGATTTTAGAATCGAATGATTCATAGATTAATCAGCAGAACCTGTTCGCTCTGAGTGATAGATACTTCCAACAGTAACTTGAACGCCTTCTTCTGGATTCCATTGGTCTACATCTTTCTCTGTCACTTTTTCGCAGAAATTCTGAACCTCATCTTGAGAGAGTTCGCGACTGGATGTAATGTAAATGGTGCGATGTTGAGTTTCAACACGTGTTCCTTGGTATGAATGAGAATGTGTCATTATGCTTGAAATTTAGGGTTTGGGTTTTTGATTATATTAAAATCTGAATAAAACACCTTAATAAGTTTCTCGCGGGTGTCTATAAACCCATCTTCTACACCTTCACGGGGAACGACTCGCATAGGAAGTCTGTAAGTGCAAGACACAAAACTTTGTCCTTTGTCGTGATTTTGACAGTGATTAGTGGTGAAGAACATTTCTTTTGTTTCTTCGTTGCTGATTGTTATAATTGTTGTTTCTTTCATGTGGTTAATGAGTTTCAGTAACAGGTTTAATGGGTTTTAAGACAAAAAAAAATCACACATCCATAAAAATGTATGATTTGTGTTCGTAAATGTTGTATACACCCAAATTTTGTCTATTGATTTTGCTGGTCTTACAGATATACAATGTACTTACCGTTGTGTGTAATACTATTTTACCTTGTCATAGTAAGTGTGGAAATTTCTACTTTCCATTACTTTAGATATTTCATCATTCTCACCTTTGAACACAACGAATGTCATCCCAATAGTTTTTTCGCAAATCCCAGTAGCAATCATATCAGATACGATTACCTCTTTTTTTGTCATTACATTTTGATATTTCATTTAATTTAGTATTAAAACCAGTACTACACTCGTCCGTTATCGGTAAGTTTCCTCGCTAACAAATGATAAACAACATTAAACGATTGTTTATCATCAGCCGTTATAGGGCATTTATAAACCCCAAATAAACAGACCACCAATAAACTTGAAAAAAGAAACTTGGATAAAACACCCACCATTGAGTAGGTGAAAGCCATCTGTAGCTTGGTAACGAAAGCGTGTTCTTGCCAAACATTGTTACTATCACCAACAAGTTTAATATGGTAATTCCGAATGTGAAAATAAATAAGTATGTCATTTTGATTTAAATTAAAAACGCCCTATCACATAAGCTATACAAAAGTTAGTAACAAACAACTTCCACAACTCCTATGGAATAACCTTGTCGTTCATCATCGTTCATTCCCTCAACATACAAAGTGTTTTTTTTGGAAGAGTCCACCCAGTTGAACAACTCTACACTGTTCAGGCAAAAATGCTCTGATATGGCTTGTTTTGCTTTTGTCAAAAAACGACCGTCATCCAGTCCTTCTGTTTGAACTGCAGCAACAATAACGCCTTCATCATTATCAGTTAAAATAAATGTCTTCATGGTCTATGTGTTTAATATGAACAAAAAACGGTTCTTCTTATTAGTTCGAGGGCAATGAGTGCTGAAATTTGGTTTGGTGGAGTTTACCCCAGCTCTTTTATGGCCTCAAGAATAACAGGCATTCGTTGGTCATATTTTAAAACTCGACGACGAGGATAGTCATCTGACTTCCCAAGTTTTTGACAAACCAATTCAGAAAGGGCATTGAGTTTTTCTTCCTCATTTTCGTCTGTCCAACTTTCTGGAAGTTCTACAATAATGTAGAGAGTCCCACAATTTCCATTTTCACCCAATAAAACCCCGTTGCGGAATCCTAGAAGTGTGTGGTTGAGGTTCATTTTTGCAGTTCGATTTCCAGAAAACTCTGGTATCCAAAGCGTATTACAAGTTCCTTTTGGATTTGACACTCGTCCTCGATTTGGGCCTTGTATGCCCAATAGGGATGTGTAGTAATGTTCTAATTGATTCATGTCTAAAATGAGTTGTGTTTTTGTGTTTGGTGGAGTTTAGAAACTTAAAATATCGTTAATAAACTTTTTTACAACAATTGAAATTGTACCACCCTACAATGCTTTTTTCCAGTCATCGTATTGTTTTTGGGTATAGGTTTCATCCGAAGGGTCATAACAACCTACTGCTTCTTGAATCTCATTAGGATTTGCTTCCAGAAAAGCGATTCGACGACGAAGACCTTCTAAAATTTCTTCATTTGTTGCTTCTCCATTAGGATTTTCACTCATTACTAAAAAACCTAAATCAAAAGCGTGTTGGTAGTATTTTTTATCAGACATAATTTATAGATTTGTCAACAATGAGTTATTAGGGAGAGTTTGGTGGGTTTAAATTTACAAATCAAACTAAATAGGTGCTATACTGTAGCGCCAAGCGAGTTAGCTGCAATTACTAAAAGCATCGTGCAACTTTTTGACTTTATCTCGACAAATACCAACAGCTTTTTCTGCGGCTTCTTGTGCTGATAACCCTTCTCCTAAATATTTGGTATCAAATCCTAATTCGTAACAATGAAAAACCCAAGCAGGTTTATAGTATGCGTGTCCACAAGTTATTGATATTCTACATTCACCAGCTTTTGTACTAAAACCCGTTGGTATTTTTTCTTGGGCATTTCTGCCATATGAAGTGCTATCTTTCCAAACCAAACCAGCAGCTAACAAGTGTTTTGCAAAAGCAAGGCAGCTTTCTTGTAATTGAGTTTTTTGTTCCATATTCAATTTGATTTTTTAATTCAACATTTGTTTTTCAAATCCTTGCCTTGCATATAGAGATGAGGTTAATCATCCATCTTTCCTGTAAACATTTTCAACCAGCGTTTTGATACTTCTCTATAGATATTTGTTTCTGCAATATGCAAAGCACTAGCAACATCTAACTTAAACTCTTCTGCAATTTCTTTTGCATGGTCGCGTGTACCAGAGGGAGATGCTAAAATTCCCGTTTGTTGCCATTGGTTAATTTCTTGCAACATTTGAGCCAGCTGTTCATCTGACTTATCATGAATAAATTTCTCTACTTTTCCCATCGGATATTTCTTTAAGTTTCTTTTCTATGTTTACAATGAGTTATTAGGGAGAGTTTTGTGGGTTTAAAAAAAAGAAAGAAAGTAGACAGCCTGACTCAGGAGTATTTTACATGATTGCTACGCAACCACAACCTATCTACATACCAGACAGCAACCCTTTAGACCGTAAGTTGGTATCTACTTTCAAGTTTATTTATTGCCTTGGTCTGAAATTTTTTGCAAGTTATCAATAAGTTCTGTATATTCAGTTAATTCTCCAATAGGAAATCCAATTCTCCAAATTTCTGTGCCTCTTCGGTAATTTACAACAGTTTTTAAAGAACCATTGCCATACCATGTTATTTCCAAACCATGCTTTTCCCCTTTTATGTAATTGATGACAGTGTCTTTAGTTCCTTCTTTATTCCACCACGTAGCTTGTCCATGCCGTTTTCCTTCATAAAAAGGAATGATACATTGTTTATTCCCGTTGGTATGCCACCAATATTGAGTCCCATGTTTCAACCCGTCTATAAAAGACGTTTCCTTTCTTTTTGCGCCATTTGACCAATGTTCTGTTTTCACTTCTTTGTTTCCCATGTTTTTAATGAGTATATAACAAGATTTTGGTGGATTTTAAAGACACATTTTAATGCGTGTATATAGTTTGCTAATATTGATTCACAAAACTTACACACAAATCAATGAGTATCAAGGGAGAGTTTGGTGGGTTTTGCTTCCTTCACAATGAAGGGAGAGGAAACTTTTACTTCATAATTATGAATTCGCTTGATTTCCTGGGCCACCCATTCAGCTTTTGGTTGCATTAACCGACAAAACCCTTTTTCTATCACTTCAACGCCAATGGAATACATGGCGTTAAAATGAATACGTTGTTTAATTGATGTCATAGGATTAAATATTCACACTTGTTATCTCTGCAAAGATTCGAATTATTCCATGCATTTCAAGTATTTGTTCAGCTGATTCCATTATATCATCATCACCTTCCGCACTTTTAAAAGCAATTTCAATTTTTTCTATAGCTTGTTCAGCGCTTAAGTCATTAGCATCATATTGATATAAACCTACTGGTTCTCCTTCAGAATTACACAGTTGAATTACTTTTAAATCTTGTTCATCTTCCAAAGACCAAGAACCAGAATAACATGTATCATCGAGTTCATAACTAAGCGTTCCACTGGTATAACCCTCTTCAAGCATACTGTGGGCACGATTAAAGCCTTCTTCTTTTAAAAGCTCTTCATGTAGTGGGTTAATCTCTTCCTGAGAATCTATCCACCAATTGATTTTAAGTTTCTTTTCCATGGCTTCAATGAGTATCAAGGGAGAGTTTGGTGGGTTTAACATTCTCTGAGGCATAATTAGCCAGAATGGTAGGTATCAAACGAATAAACTTTGTCAGGGAGTGCTTTATTAACATTGAACTCAAATAAATTCCTTTGTCAGTTGTGAGAATCGTTTCTTGGTTGTATAAAAATGAATGCTCCTTGCCATTTTGAATAAAGTGTACAAATATATTTCTTCGTTTTAACACCAAAGAATAACCCGCATATTGAAAACTTACAACATTTTCATCTTTTTTCTTATTGCTTAATTTTCTAACAAGCGATTTTAAGGTGTCTTCAGGGAAGTTTGGCAACACAGGTGGTGTCCAGCCTTCCAAAATCTTTAAAGCTTCCAATTCAGCTTTAGAAAGCGTTTCTACCTTATAGTTACACCACACATAACCACGGTAGTTTGTAATAAGAGAGGATTTAACTCCATTATATCGAACGATATTTTCGTTGAAGTTTTTGCCTGCAGGTTCTGGGGTTTCTGGGTCAATTAAATTTGCTCCATTTGAGTTAACAGCATTTGAATTGTAGAAATAAGCTCCCAACAATTTATCGGCTATCATTGATTCAACTCGTTTTCGGCTAATTTCAGGCAAAGTATCTTTGGTGTAGAAGTCTTTAAATTCTACTGGAATAACTGAAATAAGATTGCCGTAATCTGAGTGCTTGCAAACAAGATATTCAAAGGTCTTGTAATTCACAAAGAACTTAAAATGACCGTCTAAAACGTCATCTTTAGCATATGTTTTACCATCATGGCTTGTTGGTAGCAAATTGTGAACAATGAAACAAAATACATTATCAGAAATGCGTTTTATGTTTCCTCTCCCACCTGAGCAAAAGACTTTTTGACTTCCACCACCCCATGCAGAAAGACAGTGAAAAAATTTGCTTTCTAAAAATTCGGTATTGACTATTTGTTTTTCCATGTTGTCAATGAGTGTCAAAATAAGGTGTGGTGGATTTTAATCAATTGGAGGTTTTGGTAAATACACCCAGTGAGTTACAGTAGATGGAAAGTCTTTGTTTTACTTAATTCAATTCTACTGTTAGAACAGTTTTTTGAATAGCTGTTCGGATAATTTCAGAACTAGGAATATATGACCAAGGAGCGTCTAATGGTTTTCTGGTGGGCATATTTGAGTCTATTGCAATCACAGCCTGCCAAAGTGTTATCATGCGTCCTTTGGGGTTTAAAATAATGGTGTAGGCATCCTCCCATGTTTTTTGACAGGGATTATCTATGACTTTTTGAAGTCGCTTTTGAATGTCTGGTTTTGTTTGACCAAACATGTTTTTTACAAATTGTAGTGTTAATTCCATGGCTTCAATGAGTAAAGAATTATAGATTCGTGGATTTAAAAGTCAAAATCCCCGCCTAATGGACAAGACGGGGATTCTGGAAAACATGAAATTGCGTCTCTTTCTTTACTTGGAGGGGCAGACGCACCAGAAATTCCCCTTGAACAATTTTAATGAGTTTCAATCTTGAGTTTGGTGGAAATTAACTAGATAAAAGCTTTCCCACTGTTCTTCTGGTAATGCTTGCACCAAGTTTTGGTGAGGCACAAACTTTAGAATTTCATCAATGGTTGTATCATCCCCTAAGGCAATGGAGCGCTTTAAGTCTTCAATGACTGCATTTCGCAAAGCTTGGGCACGAACCTCTTGAAGTTTTACAGTTTCTTGAATAAAATTCGCAACATCCTCATTGTACTTGGTCGATAGTTCAGAAAAGCTGATTCGACCACCATCTTCTTCAAACACATTGCCGTCATGGTCAATGGTTAGATAAGTGCTTTTATGGATGTTTTCGCCATCAAAATCAATATTGATTTCTATTAAGCCATCTTTACGTTCTTGCCGTGTTACTTTCATAACTTCAATGAGTTGAGATTTTAAGGTTGGTGGGTTTTAAAGTTGTTCAAATTCAAATTTTATATCTTCATACCCATTATCATTGAGCCATTCTTTCATTACAATTGTACTGTTTTCTGACAAGAGGCATTCAACATCGAAAAACCTTTTAACTTTTGAAACACCATCTTCAATAATTGCTTCATAAGCATTTATTGTTTTGTTTCCTGTTGGGCCGAGTTCAAAATCATTGTCGTGAAATTCAACATCAACTGTGTAATATATTTTCTTCATGAGCTTAATGAGTTTCAATTTTGAGTTTGGTGGGTTTTGTTGCTTTTTTTTCAAGGAAATTAAGCCAACCCACGACTATAATCCGACAATAGAATTTTCATTGTTTCTTCAGTTGAAATATCTACATGGTCATTTGAAACTTGGATTTTACCACTCATTTCAAAAAACCTTGTAATAGTCCATTTACCCATGTCGCCTTGTACTACTATCCATGTAGCATAAGACTCTTTGCTATCATAATACACATTGTGAATTAAAGCAACTTTACCAGTTATCCAGTCTTTAAATTCTTTGCTGTTTTTTAAAACTTCTTCTGTAAACATCTTTTGAATATTTGTACTGTTCATATACTCAATGAGTATTAAGGGAGAGTTTGGTGGGTTTATCAATAGTGTGCCCCGTATAAATTTAACACCGTGTTCCTTGCTGTAAAAGAAATCATCTTAACGGTTTTAGATTATACGAAAAACAAAACAAAAAGTTTCTATATTTTCTTTTTTCGTTTCCGTTCCTCCTTACGCCTTTCTCGACGTTTAGCTTGCCCTGAAGGCGGAGTTCCTAATATCATAGGCTCATCTAAAATAGGCGGTGCAGTTATTTTGTAACTAGGGAGATTTGCAATGTCTTCTATTTTTATTTGCTGATTTTTCGCTTCTTCTGGAGTTATCCATATCACATCTTCACCTAGTTGTTCAACTAGAGATTGCGCTAAATTTGTTGTACTGCTTCCTCCTGCTCCTATGATTGCGTATTTTTTGCTCATTTTTTTTACTTTGGGTCGAACAAGTTTGGAATGTATGAAGAAATTTCATTGTATTTTTCTTCTGTTCCATCTGAAAGTGGATTAAAAGAATAATGAGCAAGTTCTCGACCTGCTTCAATGATTTCATCTTCATCCATATCTTCTGTTGCAGAAACAAACACCATAACATTCTTTTTTATCGTAGCTTCTACTTGGAACCGCACAGGGGCAACTCCTTGTTGAGAGCAACATTCAAGAAAGAGTGTTTGGTGAATTTCGGTTGTGCGATATTGACAGAGTTGAAAATCTTCAAGTGTCGCAAAGCGCAAACTTTCCATAGGCTGAATACCATCAGTATCTAAACGAAGCGTTCCTGCCTTCATGTCAATGTCTCCAAGTACAATGGCAATACAATTGTTTACAAGGTCAAACACTACATCACCACGACGAAAGAAGGAAATTGAATTTACTTCCACATCATCTCCAGTAAATTCTGGATATGGATTGTCTTTGAGGTTTGGATAATAATCCGAAGGGTTAACTTTGTTTTTCATGCTTTCAATGAGTTTAAAGGGAGAGTTTGGTGGGTTTTAAAGAATTTGTTTCCTGTCCAAAATTCATTTTTTCCGTTATAGCTGTTTGTAAAAGCTATTGAAGATTTTCTGAATAAATTTTGTGCATTTCAGGATAAACTTTCTTCACAGCTTCCTCGTGTGTCATTATACCTTTAGAAACTGTTTCATCTACCCATTTTCTTAGATGAGCTGTTTTTTCTCGATACTCATCTCCCAATTTAATTGCATTTGCAAGGTTTTGACAAGCCTGTTGGTCAGATTTACGGCCTATTATACCCCAGTATTTTGCTGCTGTTTCCCATTCGCCAAGTTGCTCCATTAAGTGTACAGCATAACTTTTATTTAAGCTATCTGATGCCTCAAATAAACGTTTACATTCTTCTAGGTTTCTCATGCTTTCAATGAGTTTAAAGGGAGAGTTTGATGGATTTAATATTCTCGATTTTTTGTAATAAAGTCACGAATAATATTCTTATCTTCATAAGATAATGAAATCTTACAACATCCTTTATAGTCGCCTACTGACATCATCTCAAAATAGGGTGGCAATTCAGGGAGGTTTTCAGTATTCATTTGCTTGAGTTCAGCAATAAACTCAGTACGAAGATAAAAGGCTTCTGGAGCGCAGAATTGCACATAATTTCGATATTGCTTTCCTTTCCAATTGACTGTAAACACATTATCTCCAACGGCTAAATGAAGTCCACGAACCACAAAAGAGGTGGTGTCAGATTTCTTGTAAGGATTGCGGTAAATAAGTCCTTTTTCAATCAAAAGCTCCACGAGTTCCCTTGTTGGAAAGTGTCTGTAATATTTACTACCCAGTCCGTTAATGGCATATTTCACCAATGGACGAACTTCTTTATCACAACCTTGTCGGCTTTGTTTACGCGCCCAAGTAAGACGATGATTGTTGATTTTTTGAAGTGCTTCGCTTATCCTTTGACGTTTCTCTTCTGGTAATTTCATATTGAACATGAAACACCACACAGAATTTAGTTGTGATGCAATTGGTAAAATATACTCTTGATAGATTTTGGGAGTAATTTTTGTCTTCACCAATTTATTGACAAAGTTTTCTACATCTTCAATATCACCTTCAGATGAAAGATTTGATATCTTGGCTGCATATTCCTCTGGAGACATCCCCGACATTGCAGAAGATAAAGTGAGGATAAAATCTATTGCTTGTTTGTTGTTTTCCATGTTTTAAATGAGTTTCTAAAACAAGTTTGGTGGATTTAACTGTTCTTCAAATTTATTAATGTTTGCGTGATATGCTTGACAATCAATATCAACCAACATAACGGTTTCATCGGCAACATAAATATTATTTTCACGCCAAATTAAGCCGATTTCTCTGGCTAATTTCTTTGCGGTTGGAATAATGTTGCGAAATGTAATTTTTTTTCCATTTGCTAACCTTGCCTTTGGTTTGATAAGACAAATTGAAAAGTTACCAAATTGCCCGTAATCATCAATGTAGGCATCTTGAACAGGTAATAGTTCTTTTATTTGCTCTACAAACTTTGTAACCTTATCTTTCTGTTCTTGAGTTGTTGCCATATTTTCAATGAGTTCTTAAAAGAGGTTTGGTGGATTTAACTAGGGAGACTTATGCTGCCTTGTTTTTCTTCTTATTACGATGATATCCCGTTATTCCTTTTTTACGCAACTCTTGAAGTGCATTGCTTGCCTTAGAACCTGCTGGTTGAGTTCCATGAATTAACTGAGCAAAATTGCCATCAAAATTCCATGCGTGAGAATCGTCTTTATCAATCGGTAAACCTAATTCCTCAGCTTCTTCTGTGCTATAAACAACCTTTACATTTTTCAAATTGTATTGGTCAATCAATTTATCCATATAACCTCCGTAAGAAGCTGTTAACTTTAAATTTTGTGGTATATCGTTTAAACGACGAACCCAAAATTTAATGGACTTGGTATATGCGTAAAAAATAATGTTTGGATACATTTTTGCGACCTCTACCCATGCGTCAAAATAAGATTGAACGAAAAAGTCTCCGCTTGCGTGAATGCGAACTAGACGGCAATATTTATCAATATCTTGTGACTTAATAGAGGCTAATAAGACCTCTAATTTTCCTTGCACCCCCTTGGCATTACGAAGTGTTTCAAAGTTGCGTTTGTGAAGCTTGTAGGCATTTGTGCTACGGATTTCCATTGAAGCCGCATAGCAACGAAATTCCGTAAATTCACCGTCTTGAATACGGTTTCCATTTTCAGTCTCTACAACCTGAGATTTGCAATCTTTAGCTCCAGGACAAGCTGTTCCTGCAACCAATGAAAGTATTGCTATTCGGTTGTTTAACTTTGCATTTCCAAAAGTAAAGTGTACTGTTTTCTGTTCCATGCCTTTAATGAGTCGAAATTGGGAGTGTGGTGGATTTAATAATTCACCAAAGCCCAAGAAAGCGTTTCATCATCTAATTGCACAGGCATTAACCTTCCTTTCGGAAATTCTTTAGGATATAAATCACGTAGTTGTTGAAAGCAACGAATATCCCACTTCAAAATGATTTCATAAGCTTGATTAGCTAATTCTTTGCTAATTTTGTAATGCTGGTAACTTTCTCTACAACCTTGAATTGTAGTTATTCTCGCAGATATCAATGTAATCAAAGCGCCAACATCCCCAGAATGGCTGGCAATTTGTTGGTATGCTGATGCAGCACACTTCTTTTTTATTGTTTCCCATTTTTTCATGCCTTTAATGAGTTTGTTTTTTAATTTTGGTGGAAATAAGAAAACTTAACCCCACTCGTTAGTAGGGTTAAGTGTATGGAACAAACAAAACTTAGAGTTTTTTAAATAAGTCGCTTATTGGGATAGAGCCGAATCGAGATGTTGGAAAACCTCCGTTAGTTAAAACAACCCACATTTCTTTGAAGCTACCTTTAGGGGCAACTACTTCATCATAAGCTTTTGTGATAAATATCTCAGGGTTTTTTGGGTGTTGAATTGTTGTGCCAATTGGAGAATTTAAAAGTTCATCAGGACATCCGATAAGCATTTGGTGTGAAAAATCTTCATTGTGCACCCAAGCCAAAGCATTTACCAAAACAGTATCTTCATTATATAGAATGCTACGTAAATGAACGTTATCACCTTTTTTAACAAGACCTCCCAACATATCTTTTAACGCCACTACTGGAATTAAATCTCCATGTAAAATGTTAGATTTGAGTTCTATGTTGTAAACATACTCTACGAACTGAATCTCACTTGTAGAATTTTTCTCCCAAACATTTATCATTTCAGAAACCGTTTTACTTGAACAGAAATTTTCAAGTTCTTCTACACGAAAAATTGTTGTAATCTGTCGACCTTCTTGGTCTTCAAAACAAAACAAACTTTTCTTATAGAAATCTAATGCTACATTCACTCTTATTGAAGGCGCAAGTTTCTTGATTGGCAATATATCTAATTTCATGTTTTCAATGAGTTATTGGGGAGAGGTTGGTGGGTTTTGTTCTTTTCTTTTTTTGTACTCAGCAACATTTCGCTCAATTGAATCTACTCCATATTCTTGTACAGGTAAAACATCAATTTTTCTAACGTTAAACAAGTTGCTTGAATAACTTTCAATCACTTTTTTAGCTTTTTGAAATTTCTCTTCTGTTAAGTATCCAGAAATATCCATAGGATGACAGTAGAGGTAATTTTCACCTTCCCATGCTTTTGGGCAACCGCTTATTGAATCAGCTGTTCCATCGAACACAATTTCAAAACCAATCTTATTGAGAATTTCAGTGAATTGCCGAAATATCTCTTTCGCTTGTGAAGGATGCATTCCTTTACCCCATGCATATGGAGAGTTAAGTCTGAAATAACAATGCTTTAAGTGAGCAAAGTCTTCTGGTGTTTTTACAACTTTCATCATGTCTATAATGAGTTTTGTTTTTGAGTTTGGTGGGTTTAATTGAAAAAATAAGGACCAAGCTCCCCAGCTCGGTCCTTTCCACCCTTAAACCCCCATGGACTCTTTTGGCCCACGGAAATATCTTACGCCTTTTTGGCCTTCTCTCTTTTCAAAAGAAAGTTAGCAAATTTTTCAGAAATCACAATGATAATTCCGATAAAAATAGACCGTGCTATGATTAGGCCTGACAAGCCTACCAATACAAGTCCAATATAAAATGCAACTATTTCAAATGTATTCATATCCTTAATGAGTTGAAGCTGTGGGTTTAGTGGATTTTAATTTAACAATTCTCTGGGTTTTCAATTTGAACGCCAGAATAAGGGCAAAAAGGCTCAATGCTTTCCAGTGCCTCAGACTCCATTGCCCAAAGTCCTAAGTTGGTGCTATACATCAGCTCCAATTGAATGGGGATTCTTGACAAAAACCCTTGAGCTTCTTCTTTCGTCATTCCGCACAAAATAAGTTCATCGACTTTTTTCTGGTAGGCAATCGGAGTTTTTTCTGGTGTAAGAAAAACTTCAATTACTTCCTCTGAACCTGCAGGGTTAATTTCGGTAGGTGCTTTCACTTTATCTGGCATAGCTTTGAATTTATTGACTACAATGAGTTATTGGTAAGGTTTTGGTGGATTTTAGTTCCATTTCTTTTGAAACTTAACTTTCAATTTCTCATTTACAACGCCTGTTTTGCAAGCTGTTTCATATGCTTTAATAGAAGTACATATATCAGCATTTAAAAGCATATTTATTGCTTTGTATGCTTCTTCTCTTTTCCTGTTGTAATATCCTTCTGGCGGCATAAAAGTCTGTATTTAAGATTAGTTTTCTGTAATAAACAACATACGACTATCTTGCGTATTTTGTTGCACCCAAGCATGAGAACCTCCAAAACCTATCTTAAAACCAAAAGTATCAACGGCTTTAATGTTGTTTCTGAAATCATCCAATGAACGGCTTTTAAGAGCTGCATTGATAATTCCATTTAAAATCACAAGCGGTTCATTGTTGCTTGAGATTGTTGGTGTAGATTCAATTTGTACTTTCATGCCTATAATGAGTTTCAGGTTTCTATTTGGTGGGTTTTAAATTCAAGAATTATATACGCACTTGTATTGCCCCACGTTGGTCATACCATCGAATATAAACCACACATCCCTTCCTGTATCTTTACATCTGATATGCACAGCATTTTGCCCCAAATTTTCTTCCCCATAATCATTTACAGTCAAAGTGTCACTTGCTTCTGGGAGTTCTGAATATCTGTAGCTTTTGCCTACAATAAAATTTTCTACTTCTTGTGCCATATTATCAATGAGTTTTTAGTTGTCGTTTGGTGGATTTAAGTCGGCCCACAACTTTCAGAATATGCTCCATTTGGTAAAGTCCAATTATTCAAAATAATAGGCTCATCAAAGGTTTCTGAGTTTGCTAACTGTACGAGTTTTGGATTTTGTTTAGTTGCTTCATACACCTGTCCTTTTGCATACAAGTCATGCAATGAATCCTTTCGTTTCATGGTTACACGTTTGCCGTGAAACTCTGAAAACTTATCTTCTAATTCAGCTAATTTAGCACCTTGTAAGGGAGAGATAAATCGAGCAGTTTCAAATTGGTCAGCATTACCAAAAATGCAAAATAAACATGAACAACGCCCAAATCCTAAACGATATGCAGGGTGAGGGTTAACTTTGTATTCAGCCATAATCGCCCATACACGACCTTCTTTCCAATCACGAATAGGTCGCCAATGGTCAACGATGCGCACTACACGTTTTCCATTTCTATTATCTGAACGGTCAGGTTCAAACATTTCATATCTGGCACGATTAGCAGACTCTTCTCCTCTTTCTCCTGTAATAACAAGTGTTTTGGTATTTTGAAAACGCTCCTGATTGATAATAGCAGCAGTTGCTACATCAATTTTAAGATAAGCTGAACACCAGCGAGTTGAAAGGTCGGCTCCAATTTGTGGGAATTTCATTCTTGTGGCTTCCTTTCCACGAGTTCCACCAGCAGAATGCAAATAAACATCCCCATCATCGTTAGGTACTTCAAACCAAGTTCTTGACTTCTTTTGGTTATTGCGGGTCATTTCACGCTCAAACCCACCTTCAAGCCAAGAAAAATAAATTGGAACGTTAAAAGCCTCAGCATATTTTTGACAATAATCACGAGTTATCGCCCAGTCAAATAAACGTTCACCTTCACGTCCATCAATGTCGTGATGCCACAATTCAATCTTTGATTGGTCAACCCCTAATTGCAAAAGATTAAGGTGACAAGCAACAGAATCTTTGCCTCCAGAAAACATAACCAAAATATGGTCGTATTCATTCAGTTCTTTGACTGTTAAGTTTCTAGCTTTAGGGATAGTATGTACAATCGAATTGCTTGTCATACTTACAATGAGTTCTAAAAGAGAGTCTGGTGGATTTAAGAAAGATTTCCTGCCAACTGATAAAACACATTGACAATGGTTCTATGTTCTGGCTCTAAATTAAACACGCGACCTGTAAGTTCTTCAAACTCACCATCATCATGTACATCGGAATCGTGAACAGATACTTTCGTTCCTTTGTTTTTCACGACAAACTTACGCCCTGTATCTTCGTCAATATGTTGAATAACTAATCTCATTTTACTTAATTTTTGAGAATTGGTGAATAAGCTCGTTCTTTTGATGTACAAGTGTTTTTTCTATCAACTTATATCTTACATTTTTTCTTAAATAAAAGAAACGAGTTAATTCCGAATATTCACATTTTTTTTCGTGATAGTTTGAAAACTCAGTTGTGTCTGTTACTTGAATTACAACTTGACCTTCTTCTATGCTTACAATAAACCTTGGATTTATTTCTTCTGGTTCACCAAAAAATGGAGTAATATGAACGAATTTTTGACCATATTTCTCAATTTCCTTGATTTTTTGGGCATAAATATTGTTTACTGAACCACCCAATCCACCACCGTAAGAAATTTTGATTTTAGTGGCAGGAAAAGAATATACTGATAGGTTTTTTGAAGGAATAAAAGGTAGACCTATTTCAATTGCTCTTTCTGGTTCCGTGTACTTTATTTGTGACATAATCTTGTTGTTGTGTGAAAAATGAGTTCCAAGGGAGAGTTTGGTGGTTTTTATATGCCTAAAATTTCTAAAACCTTTATTTCTTCATCCTTTGAAGGTGGTCGAAATCCAGATAGGTGCATAGTTAAATGGCATTCAGTGTCATCATCGAAATCATCGCTAATCACATTCGCATCTAAATCGTATGCACGAAAAAAATGTTGTTTCTTTGTTTCGCAATAATCTTGAATTACTACCGCAGGGTTTTTCGACAAATCGTGGTAAATACAATACTTATCAAATGTATCTTGAACAATTTTAGTCGTCTTTTTAACAAGTTCAGCGGTAAATTCTTTGTAATCAACTTCACAAACAATGTGACAAGTAGACTGCAATAATCCATAAGTTGACACAACTTTTACGCCAATTTCTTGCAATTGGTCTGATGGATGTTTTGTCTGAGAAATAGCGTCTGGACGAATGTTGTCCATCAATAAATCAAGACACAACTGAACAGAACCCTCTGTGGGAGTATATTTCAATTTTGTTGCATTGATAGGAACTTTTGACCCATTGGTGAACATTGGTGGAATGGGTGTATCTACACCACGATTCATCATTTCTCGCAACACCACATCGCAACAAGAGTTTGGGAAATCAATGTCAATACGAAATGAAATTGTAGATACTGATGCAGTATGTTTATTGTTCTTCATATTTTCAATGAGTTCAAAGGGAGAGTTTGGTGGTTTTTGCTCATTATTTTTTTGAAGCCAAACGAACGTGTGCTTTTGGAATCCAGAACGTTCCATAATTATCACCATTTACCAGATAGCTGTAATGTGTTTTATCTACGCAAGAACCAGTGTAAACGGTATTCCATTCATCCTCTGTAAACTCTATAGTAGGACGTATGCAGAATCCACCTTCTACTTTATACGGCTTCGTAAAATCTTGTATTTGCATATACACTTATACGAAATGATAGAGATTTAGTTTCACTAGTTCCTTATGAATCAGCAAACTCATAAAGTTCTGAGTTTTTAAATGAACCCATGAATACATTGAAGTTTTCAAAATCTTTTTCAGTAGCCAAACGGTGGTTTTTCGGCAAATTTACCGACCCAGAAGTATTGGAGAAAGTTGACCCCTTCAGAATGCTTGCATGAAGTATGCTAAGAGAGTTTGGAGTTTCGGGTTGAATGTATCCCAATGTATTCTCATTGGCAACTACTAATTTTATTCTTTGCTGTTCCATGTCTTCAATGAGTTTCAAGAAGAGGTTTGGTGGATTTAAAAAAGAAAGAAATAAAGTAAATCTTTGCCCTATTCACAGTGCATTTTCGCTATTTACCCTTTTCTTTTAAACGTTACACAAGCCTCGAATGTTCATCATGAGCAAATTTACATTTTGCATTTGCTCATTTGTCATGTAGTTATTCGGGCCTCCACTATAATCTTTCATGTGAGAAATTGTACGATATAAAAAGTTGAGTTTTCTCTCAGAGAAACATGAATCATTTATTGTAATGTAAAGCCCAATTCCATTTTCAAACATACCCATCAAGTGAGCATCTCCAGAAACTGCAATTCCTCCAGGATTGAAACTTACTTTACATTCTGTAAATGGAAGTTCTTTTTTGAGAGCGCGTAAAAACGCCATAGAAATTTGTTGGAATTTTTGCTGAAGTTCATGATTATAGCCTAGCTCCTTGCCATTGGCATTCATGAAATTGTATAATTGTGCTAATTTCTTTTCCATGTCTATAATGAGTAAATGAATTATGTTCAGTGGGTTTTAGTGGAGATTATTTCTCAAATCTTTTAGTCGCTTCCATAATGCAGCTCTTTGAGCTGATTTATTAGGACTTTTAAGTACTGAAGAAATTACTCTGTCTATTTTTTCTTTCCTTTTCTGCTCCATATCTTCAATGAGTTTCAAAGAGAGGTTTACTGGGTTTTAAGATAAAAAAATCACACTTCCTTGTTTTCGTCTCTTAAATAATTTCCTCCTACACAGTAGGGGGTGTGGGGTTATACAAAGACAGTGCTACACACGTGCCTTTAACAGCCGCCAAAAGCAACTCCGCTGTGATACGCTGTGTTTGGCTTGGTATTATGCCCCATAATCGGAAAGCGTAGTATCATAGTCATTCATACACGCATAAAGTAATTCAAACTCCTCAGGGTCTTCATCAGTTTTACCTGTTTCAAGGTACTCAATAGCAACATTGTGTTCAAGTGTGCTTTGTCCTCTTGCTTCAAAATGTCCTCTCTCAACTTTCAAAGCATCAATTAATTTTTGTTTTCTTTCATCCATTTTTTTAAAAACTACGGTGCATATAACGTTATAAAATCAATCGGTGTTGCAGTGTCTTTTTTGCCGCTTCAGCTGTCTAAGTTAGTTTGTATCTATTGGGAAATTGTTTGCCGCTCATTCCCCGCAAGCTTTTATAATCGGTATGTTGTGGTGAATACTAATCCCACGCATCAACAATTATACAAGTCCTTTCAGGTAGTTCGTTAAGTACAGTTTGTAGTCGCTCTCTTTGTTCATCTTCATCAAGCGCATTCCACTCTTCCATTGTTTCACATTCAAGTTCTTCAAGCGTGATATTTTCATTCCCACTTGTTACATTTACATCCCATCTAACATTAATGGTTTCTTTTGTATTTTTTTCCATTTTTATTTGGATTTTTGAGAAGTACTACACCTAACAAGGTGTTGCCAATTTACGCCACAGCAATCAATTTACTTAGTCCAATTAATATCGCTTTTAATCATCCTAAGTACAGCAGGAAAAAGGTGTTGTAGGTCATTGCTACTCATACCGTTCTTTTCTGCTACCGTAGCCATTGCGTGTGCAAGTGCTGCTTCATCTTTCTCATTTTCTTGGAATAGCCAGTTTTTAACCATCCAGTGTGTAGGATATACTTTTTGTACACCTTTTTCGTATTCAAATCTTAATACATTTTCCATAATCGTTGACATTTAAAGATACCTAACATTGTATATAACAAAATGGGGTATCGTTCCAAATTGCCACATTAGTAATTTTAATTTAGCTGATTATAGCTCGATGGGTCAGCATCATTTATTCTCACCTTACCATGTGCTTTACCGCTATAAAAAAAGTGGTGGCTGGTGTTCTTCTTTAACGAAACTTACCTTTCCAACTTCAAAGAGTTTATAGGCTTTCAGTGAGTTTCTAACCACCAACCTTTCCACCACTAATTTATGTTGTTCAATGTCTTTAATGAGTATCAGTAATAGGTTTGATGGGTTTTAAGATAAAAAAAATCAAACTTCCTTTGTTTTGTAAAGTGTTTAATTTTAAAGTTTGTGGTCAGGCGTACAACACACACACCACCATCCGTTGTGTGTCACTTATCTTTAATCGTACATTTAATTTGTCCGTTTTCTTCTCGAATATTTATATTACTTATGTGTATATTATTTTTCAAAATACCTTTGTTTTGTAAATGACAAATTAAAATGTGAGTTATTTCACTTTGAGTTAACTCTATTGTTTGTTCAGTTGTTATTTCCATTTTATTAAGATTTTTGTAAACAACGTGCCATAAAAGTAGTGGGGCTGTAAACGACTTTAACGTTTGGTTCTGGTCTTATTGATATTGCCTGAATGCATCAGTTTGATTTTCACTAAAATGCCCCACTACTCATATGCTTTGTTTTTGGATATAATAAATTACAGAAGTATTAAAGTTAGTGTTTCACAGAAATTACTCTGTCTATTTTTTCTTTCCTTTTCTGCTCCATGTCTTCAATGAGTTTCAGCAATAGGTTTGATGGGTTTAAAGATAAAAAAAAATTCACACATCTATGAAAATGTATGACTTTTGTTCGCAAATACTGTATAAACCCATATTGTGTCTATTGACTTTACTGGTATTACAGACATATAATAGTTATGTGCCATTATGTCTTAATGGCATCACCATTCATTTTTACAAAATCAAGTTGTAATCCATCTCTGAACCTAATTAAGTAACCTGCTCGCCAATCAAGACCTCTACTTTCAATTTGGCTATCAATGTATTCTTCAATTTCTTTCTTTGTTGCAAATTGTCTAAATACTTTACCTTCTTTAGTTATTGCTTTATGTCTATAAATTCGTTTCATCATTCTAAAATTAACGGCACATAACAAGGTATATATGTTATACGCCAATGAAGTGTTGTACTTAATTTCAAAGTTTACGGTTAGGCGTACAACACATATACCCGACCGTTAGCTGTAATTATAAAACCTACTTTCAAGCAATCTTTCCCATTCAGGTTTAGCCATTTCAGTTTCATATATTTCTTTCAGCATTTCATTTGTTATTTTCAAAGTAGGTTCTTTAAGTCTATAATGAACCCGAATTTTTTCTCGTTGCGAATAACCAAGTTTTTTCATAAACCAATAACTACAGTTAACAACAGGTATGGTTAATGCCTGTTCTGTGCTATTTTCTAAGTTTTGTTTTTTTTTCATCTGTATTTATATTTTGAAAGTTTTGTGATTCTAATCAGGCACTAACCATACCTGCGGAACGTTATGCTCCATTTACATACCTACATACAAATATCTTTAGTTTTCTTATTTCTAAATGAAACGTCCAGATACATTCTATTTCTCTCCAGCTCCAATATTGCTTTTTCTTTCTCCAATTATCGAAAACTAAACCAGTATATCCATCATACTCTTTTTGCCAATAAATTTTACCAGAAAAACGGAGCATAACAATGTGTAAAATCCATTGCTTATACTCCTTATATTGTTTTGTCGTAATTCGTATCATAGTGCTTTTAATTTAATTAGTGGTTAATTGATAAACGCAACGTATCTTACACTCATCGTTATGCACCATTAGACCTCATCTCTTCAGCATACTTTATCAACTCTTTGCCAATAATTTCAGCTTCTTCACAACTCATATAAAGCATAAAGCTTTTTTTGTTGTCTTCTTCTATGCTGTGCATTACCAACCCTGTTTTTTCAGGATTTGGTTCGATTATTACAGACTGCTCTGCATCTGCTGTAAATATCTTAATTTGTTTCCAGCTCATTTTTTTTAGTTTTAAATTAACGGTGCTTTTCATTCTATCCCGCCATTATCCCGCCATTTTGGAGAGTTAGCAAGTTTGTGGTAGGCGCACTAACTATATACCTACCGCTAGGTACAATAAAACTATTTCAATCGCTTAATCACCTTATTGGTCATTTCACCAAATTGTTTACTTTCTTTTTCTGCTTTTTCTCTCATTTCAGCTTGCACATCTTTTGGAAGTCTATCACCAAAATGTCCAAGAAGTTCGTAAATTAAAGTACTTCTATTTCTACTCACTTCTGCATCAATCAATGCTTTAATTTCTTGAATCATAACTTTATTCTTTGATTTGTACTACTTGTTTCTGTGGTGTCTAATCCAGTACAAGCCATATTTCCAATGAGTTTCAGGGAGAGGTTTGGTGGGTTTTAAACTAACCTTTTTTGCAAGTGTTCAATCGCTTTCTTAATATATTCCTGCTCCAAATCATGCAATGCAATGGATATTCCACTTCCAAAATTAACGGTAGCATTTTCTGCATTACAGAATTCATCGTTTAAATAAAAAGGGATTTGATATTGAATAGCTTCCGCTATATGTGGTGGCTCTATGGTTGAACTTCCATCCAATTGAGAAATCACCTTAGCAACTTCAATAGTCTTATCATTTTGCTCAATAGAAAATGTAAGCCTATTAGCTGCCGTCTGCAATAAAACATTACAAGCATCATTTTTAAATTGCTCAGGCTTTTTGTTTTTTCGAGCTGCTTCTACACGTTGGTGTATTTTTTCAATATCTTCATATCGTATGCCATCATTAAGTTGAGGCTTATCAATCTCAACCAACAAATCACCTTTGTGAGAAAATTTTACTTTTTGATAAAATTCTTTAATGACCTTGTAATCTTCAAATCCAGAAGTGTAATCTTTTTTGAATACAATTTGTAAAGAAAAATCTCCCAGCAAGGCAATTTCATATGCTCTAGCTAAATTCACAAAATGACCTACAATGTTTTTCATGTTTTCTGTTGTTTCCTTCAATGAGTTATTAGGGAGAGTTTGGTGGATTTTACGCAACAATTTTACAGATTGGAATACGTATTATTCCATTTGTTGCAAATCGAACAGGTGCGCTAATCACATTTGCCGCAACCAACGCCATTAAAACGCCTTTATTTTCAGCGTAATCTTTGATAGCAACTTCATCTTCTGACATTTCAATCTCAGGAATGTTTACAGATGCCATTGCCATTGGTTCACCCGTTTCTTTAACAGTGAGTTGTATTGCTTTTCTTTTGTTGCGATAAGCAAAGATTTTCACAACACACTCTTCGTCTGAAAAAATAACTGTTTTTAATTGCTTGCTCATATTTCCTGCTGTTTCCTTCAATGAGTTATTAGGGAGAGTTTGGTGAATTTTACTTGCGTTTATGATAAACGTGTTTGCCGTTTAAATAAACCCACACACCTTTCTTTTGCGTTAAAGGAACAATTAACGACGAATTGCCTGTGTTAATACAAAATCCATTATCATCCCAAACTTTTTCCACAAAACCCTCCATTTCGCTGTATGCACAAACGCCAAATCCTAAATGATTTCTATTCTTAGAACTCATTCGTACAATATCTCCTTCTTTCATGTTGGGTTGACTTATTTCACGAAACCATTTAAAGGCATATATACCTATAACAGCTATGATAAAAGCGCCAAATTCACTAGCAAGTTTCATCTTCTCCTGAGTTGCCTCTATCGGACTTGCATCTTTGTAAACCTGAAAGACAACAATACCCAAAAACAATAAAGACAAAACACTACATAGAATCAAGTAAAAGATTGCGAAGATTTTCATTTGCTTTTTTATTGTGTTTTCTTTAATGAGTTCAAAAATAAGTTTGGTGGATTTTATTCTTCTTTTATTTCTTTGGATAATCTATATTCCACTCGATAAAGGTCGCTTACATCATCACTCTGTAGTGACCCTTCACTCATTTCAATAAAGTGAACACCCATTAAACTGACTGTCAAATATCCATAAACACCATGACGTTTAGTGTAAATAGGTTCTTTGTATTCAATCTCTTCCAAAGGATTATTCAAATCAAACAATATGCACTTAAACTGAGAGGTGTTATTATTTTCCATTTTGGAATTTGTGTATAGATATATCCAATGAGTTTCAGGGAGAGGTTTGGTGAGTTTAAATATACAAAAAAAACCCCTCATTTCTGAGGGGTTTTTTCATGTTAAAGCAAATGGCTTACTATTTTGCCCAGGGGTAGGTTGCTCGTTTAATCAGCTTGGCTACAGGTACGTTCGTTCCATTGTTAGAACCACATTCGGCACTGAAACCTGCTGTTAGGTCTGGATTAGGCGCATCCGAAGCATTGTGATTGGCTGAACTTACAGTAAAAGCATTGGTAACGTCGAAACATAAAAAACCAATATTCGGACTGTATGGCAACTGACTGTTGAATAGAACGTTTGGCGATAAGTTGTAAATATTGTCGACATTAGTGGGCGAGAAGCCAATATTTGGCGTTTCAGGCACAGGTAGGTCTGCAACTTTTGCAATCGCTTTTGGCAGTTCAATGGCAACATCTAATTGGTTGGTCGGACTGTACTCAAAAGGTACAAAGACTTCCAAGTCGGGAATGTAGTCATCCACACACAGGACTTTCTGAGAGGTGTCTACAACATCGGGGTTCGCTGTCGCTCCGAAGCTAACAGTCAAGAGTGCAAACATGCACAAAATTGAAAACAGGTTTTTCATAAAAATTAAACTTTAAAGGTTATGACCAATATCGGTCGAGTTAAACTGTTTGAGGTCTACAATGAGTTGTAGTTTTGTGTCTGGTGGTTTTTAGCGGTAAATTGGTTTGTACTTTTCCTTTCGGCTGTACTTTCTCTTACCCTGAGCTTCACCGCGAACGCTTGAATCCATCATCATCTGGTGGTGCGCTGAACGTGAAACTTTAAGGTTAATTTCTCGCTTTTCATCCGAAGAAACAATTTGAAACTTTTTGTTCTTTTTACGTGACATATCGTTTTCTGTTATTCTCCTACAATGAGTTTACGTATCTCGTTTGGTGGGTTTTAACGAAAAGAAATTATTTATACTATTATACGTATGAAAAACAAGAAAGTTTCATAAACCTGACAATATTAAATCCCTACGATAAATTATACGACATAGAGTTAACATACAATGAGTTTATAAATCTCGTTTGGTGGATTTTAATGAAAAAAAATAGTTTATTCTTAAAACCCCTAAACTCAAATATTGGACTCATTCCCTACGGGAAGCTATATCTTGTAGGGAGAGAAAGGTTAACAAAAAAAAGAACGGGTTTTTAGCCCGTTCTTTTAACTTTCTGGCAAAGGGAGAGGTTAGTCTTCTAAGTGAATTTCCATTCCATCTATGCGTACCCATTTAATGTTAGATAGTTTGACGGTGCGAAAGTAGAACTCCAGTTCTTTAAAGTCGTCTGTATTTGCCAATCGGTTTGCGGTCGCTTTGTGCTGTTCGGCTAATTCTAAGTTACCCTCAGCTTCTGCTTTTATTGCGGCTTGCATAGCTTTATTGAACATACTGTTTTTGACCGTATTTTTTTTGGTCTGCAATCCTGAAGGTCGAAAAAACTCCTCACTCCTTGCATCTTCACGACTAATAGGTTCACCTTTGTGAAAGTATTGAACCTGTGGTGTATTGTGCTTTTCTGCTATAAAAACGAGGTAAGCATTTTCAGCTGTCCACTGAGCTGGTTCGTCCTCTACTTTTTTAGAGAAACAAATTGCACGATTTTTATCATAATCAGGGTAAAAACGCCCTAATGGTGCTTCTAATTCCCAATCAAAAGTAATTCCATTGCGTTCTAAGTTGCGGTCTACTTTCCCTTTGTACTTAGTTCCAATGGTCGCCAAAGTGCGAACACTTTTTTGTAGCTTGTGACGCTTTCCATCAAATTCAGGATAGTTTTTGTCAGTTCGTGAATCACCCTCATTCACAAAGTAGCTTATGAAAGAAAAAGTGTTAGCATTTTTGCTAAACTGCATAAACTCCATAAACTTGGCGCGGGTCATTTTTGTTGTCTTCATAATGTT
Organism: Lishizhenia sp.; assembly: GCA_007117055.1. GTDB lineage: Bacteria > Bacteroidota > Bacteroidia > Flavobacteriales_D > Crocinitomicaceae > CSBr16-161. The sequence goes on from SKHH01000038.1 coordinate 34,380, forward strand.
TTGTTTGTTCTGAAATTAATGAGTTACCTTTCGGTGTTTGGTGGATTTTAAGAAAAAAAATATTGGAGAAGGTTTTACCCTCCTCCAATTGTTTACAAGGTCTTAATACGTGAAATTAAAACACCTTTAACACCTATCTTTTTAAGGCGTTGAACGCAATATTTCATAACGTCCAGACCTGCTTGTTGTGCTTCGTATTTCACCAAATAAGGAAACGAAATAGGACGCATAATTTCATAATACACCTGTTGAAATCGCTCGTTATCGTTCCGAGCATCAATAAATTCGCTCAACAAGTCAATAACTATGAGTGACATTTTTTCCTCGTGTGCATAGCGCATTTGCTTTAATTCTTCTTCGTTGTAAAACATACGTATAAATTTAAATGGTTATGTATGTATAACGACCGCACATCTAAAACTTAGACAAGAAAAAGACAAAAAAAACAACTTTTTTTTCAATGGACGTTAAAATCTAACAAGACACAGTTATCCATAAAGAATGAGTGTTCTTTTTTAGTTTAGTGGATTTAACAAAAAAACCCCGATACATTTCTGCATCAGGGTTTTTTTGTTATGGAAACTAACTTTATTCTACTTCTTTGAAATCCGAAACATCAATTCCCAGGTTTTCTAGCTTGGCTACAATAGCTTGAGAAAGCTCAAAAACACCATCGTAATCAACTAATACACCATCGGTGAACCAAAGACCGCCAGAAGCATACCATGCGTTTCCTCCTGTCTTGACATCTGAAATTTCGAAAGTTCCGTAATCTTCATTTTCGAGTTCTACTGAAATATCCAGTTCAACATCGTGTTCTTTGTTAATAACTGCATAAGCTGTTTCAAGTGAAACGTGCATTTTTTCTTTCCAAACTTCTTTGTGAGGAAAGCTAAGTGTTTTGTTCGTTTTTTTCTCCATGCAATTAATGAGTGCAAGAAATGAGTTAAGTGGAAATAAGAATGAAATCTTCTTGTGTTTCCTTGATGCCATTTAAGATAATAGGACAGGTAGAGTTGATGTTCTTAAAGAAACGTGGCGCACTACTTCCTTTTTCATCTTGAAAAACCACAAACCAGTAATAGCCACCCTTCCAAAAATGAACGTTAACACTATTGACAGTATAAACTTCCCCATTGCGCAAAAATTTCTTGCCATACAATTCATGAGAAACTACACGTCCGTTTTCTCCTAAATGCATATTCAGAGCAAAACAATATCTCTTGCTTCGTAAGCCCTCTTTTGCTCTGGCTCTTACAACATTAGAATAATGTTCTTCATTAAAACGAACTCCGTTGGGCAACTGTTTCATACCTCTAATGAGTTTTAGTTTCTCGTTCGGTGGTTTTAACGTTAGAAAATTTACGATGAAGTTTTCGAGCAGCTTTATAGGCTACTAAATCAAAACTTCCATCAGGTCGATAAAATCCTTGAGTACTTGGTTCCTTCATGTTTACAATGAGTTCAAAAAATAAGTTTGGTGAAAATAACAAAAAAACCAAAGCCTGCCAAAAATGACAGGCGATGGTGAAACATAAACACACAAAACAATGAAAAATAAACAGACAAACAAGGTTAATGTTTTAATTTTTTTGCCTTTGCAATTGACAGATATGCTGAAACCTTTTGGTAGATAGTTCATTGTACCTTTGATAGGTAGCATCTTCCTCCATTTCTTTTGTGACAACCAATGAAAAAGCTCCTTGAAATAATTCTCGTTTCAAAAGAGCCAACTCAAATGCCTCATCTAAAGTAAGACCCGTTTTCAATAAACTCGCTGAATTAGCACGTTGTAATGCTTGGTTAATTTTTTTCATGACTCCAATGAGTTTTAAGTAAGAGTTTGGTGGATTTAAACAATTATGATTAAAAACCACTTGACACAGCAACCACTTTAATATGGTTTTTAATGTCTTCCAAAGCGATTTGAACACGTCTTCCGTCCTGAACGGTTGAGTAGTGCCCTTGTTCCTCGAAACGCGCCACAAACGCTTGTATTTCGCTTTCAATTTCTTCTTCTCGAAAATTCTGCTTATCCATTCGGATGTCAAACCCATCGGGCGACAAGATTCGGTGTTTTTGTACGTTGTCCATTTGACAGAAGCGAACTTCACGTACTTCTGTGCCATCATCGAGTTTGATGCCGTCAATTACGTCGATGTAGAACGGATAAAGGTCTTGCGCATCACCTGTATCCAAGTTGGTAGTTTCGAGTGCTAATAGGTCGTTTTCGTCAAGGTGTTTGATTGCTTCACGAAGTTGACCGATAGTTAAAATCTTTTGTACCATAACTGTTGTTGTGTGCTTTTTTTGTTCGACTACAATGAGTTTATGGGGAGAGTTTAGTGGGTTTTAACACTCCAATAAAGACAAAATATATACTCCATCATCAAACCCAAGTTCTGAAAAAGGATACGATTGCAAATCCCCTCCAAGGTCTTCAAAAATGACCTCTTTCTCCAGAGATACGCCAACTATGGTATTATTGGCTTCATCAGTAAAACTGTTCTCCAAATTAAAACAACCTCCTTCTTTTTGGCTAAGCTGTTCGTTGATGGATTCCGTCAGTTTTGACTTGAGTGCTTGAAACTCTTGGGATAATTTAGTGCTATTCATGCTTTCAATGAGTTTAAAGGGAGAGTTTGGTGGGTTTAAGAAAACGCTTTTTTAATTGCTTTATTATTCACTTTCGCATACTCATTAATTGCCGTTTTTAAGTTCACATCAAAATAACAGCTTTCGAGATTTGCGTAAATTTTTGCTAATTCTTCAGACAAACCGCGTGAACGAAGATAAAAAATCTTATCCTTGTTGCGTGAGGTAAATAAAGAACGAACTTTTACAACTCCTTTCAATGACTTGTTTTTTATGTAATCTACATACTCATTAATGTCCACAATTTCGTACTCATAAGGTGTTACATAGACTTTTTGCGTTTTAGTTCTCCAATACCATACTTCATACGGTTGAAACCCAATTATCGCCAATATAGAAGCCTTTAAACTCTTAGAACGTATTGAACTTATATCTTCTAAGGTGTTACCCTCCAAAGTCTTATTGATTGATTTTAAAAGACGTTCGCTTTGAGAAATGTAGTTGTCTTGCAACTTGATTTTTCGCGTTGCCTTTCGAGCAAAATGAATTTGGTATCCATTTTCTGTCCTTACTTTAATCCAAGCGCCTTTGCCATTTTCCAATTCTTTTTCGGGTGAAGGAAAATAGTTTGAAAAGTCAAACATATCCAAATTGCTCAACCAAAAATCTTCTTGCTCCTGAGTGAAATCTAAGCCTTCTATATGCTCATCAAAAAGGTCTTGTGGTGTAATTATTTCATAGGAAATAGCATCAATCAATTGCTCAACTGTTTCAAGTCGATGACCAGTACGTAAAAAGTACAAAGAAGAAAATGATTTGAAAGCATCTGACTTTACAAATCTTTCAATTATTGTGCTGTATTTTTTGAAATCCATGCCTATTTTGTTTGTTCTGAACACAATGAGTCTTGTGCAGGTGTTTAGTGGATTTAAGAAAACACTTTTACACCAATAGATTAAACCTTATTTGTTGTAAGGTTGATTCTTCCAAATCCATTCAATTTCATTGCCTGTTAAACTATTGTAACGTCGATTTTCTATTTGAATCTTGGCTTGTTTTACAAGTTCAGATTTTTCTTGGATAGACTTTCTTTCCCACCAATTTAATGCTAATTCTCTGTCTGTAAATCCCATATAAATTGTTTTTAAAAAGACTTCAATAATACTCACAATGAGTTCAAAATTTCTGTTTGGTGGATTTAAAAAATTGAACGGTAATTTCAGTCCATTTTTTTACCGCATCATGCTCTTCCGCATCAACATATTCACCGCTATCTCCTGTTATTCGAATCTTCGATTTTTCTTCGTCAGTCAAAGAGTTAACAAATGAATTTATAGCATCTTCCACAGAAACATCAGAAGAAAATCTTTTGGGCATTCCCGTAATAGGGCAAAAACCTTTTGCAGAAGCTTCCTTTGCTTGACTAGCGACAATTTCTTCATCACTAACATAGTCAATATAAAAGTGCTTTTCAAACTTCTGAATAATACTTTCCATTTCCTTCGGTTTTGACTAATGAGTTCCAAATTTCTGTTTAGTGGATTTTAGGGCCAACCCATTTTCCAACCTTTTGGAACTTTATTGTCATCGCAATGAATGCGTTCAATAAAACCTGTTCGTGGACATTTTCTGTGAATCTTCATAACATCAATGAGTATCCGTGTAAAGTTTGGTGAATTTAAGAAATAAAAACCTAAACCCCGAAGCAGTAATAGCATCGGGGTTTGGTTAGAACAAAAAAACAAAAAAACAGCAGGGGTCAATCAAAAATACTATCTTCTTCTGTGAACGTCTTACCATTTTCCAGTCGCATGGTGAATACGTCAAAACAATCTTCACCCGTTTCCTCTAAATACGCTTCATAAGCCTGTAAAGGACTGTTGGGGTCAATGTTTTCCAAGGGTTCAACAATCTCAAAACTTCCTTCCTCCTGTGAGTTAATGGTAGCCTCTGGGTATTGTTCCTTTAGCTCCTCCAAAGTTCTTGAAGTTTGAACCGAAAATGTAAGTGTTCCTTTCATGCCTTCAATGAGTTCTGGGTGTTGGTTTGGTGGGTTTTAACTCAAATAATTAAAAACCATTTCTGCAGTTATATTGACGCATTCAACAGATTCTGACCAATCGTTTTCAATTCGTGAAAATTTTATCACATGAAATATGTTGTCATCTTCTTTCCCAATGTAAATAGCTTCTTGATTGTCGCTATTCAGTTGTATCAACATTTCTTCCAAACCGCTTGTAATAGCATGGAATTTTTCAGAAGATTTAAACTCCTTAAACTCTTCTTCCAAAGAATTTGAAACACCTTTTGGCAAGTTTGAAAAGTGTGTTACCTCTGGGATGGTGGTCGTAAAATTGTCAGATAAGACAAAGTTCCCATTCATAAAAGCTGATTCTGTTACGCCAAACTTATATTTGACCAGATACTTGCGATTCTCTTGTGGTGAATTAGATTCAACTGAGTTCCAAATCAATGTTTCTTTAAAATCTCTTTCCATATCTACAATGAGTTCAAAAATCCCATTTGGTGGGTATAAAGATAAAAAAACCCCTGAAAAAAGGGGTTTTAATCTAATAGTTTTTTTTGTTAATATATCATCAGTTCAACAGGGAGAGCGACAAAGGGCAAGTTTATTTCCCAACAAACTGGGGGGTGAATAATTAGTGATTTTTTTTCTACCAACAATAAGTTTGGCATCCATGTCGCTACGCACCATCATCGCAATTTCTGAAAGCGAATCATCTAATCGGTGGTGCATTATGTATATGATACCTATCATTGTTTCTGTTAATCATGTACAATGAGTGCTCAATTTGTTTTTAGGGAATTTAAGAGGCAAAAAAAACAAAGCCCAACCTATCAAGGTCGGGCGATGCTAAAACATGAAAACAAATAAACAGACAAGGAAAAAAGGTTAGTTCGTGCCTATAATGAGTTCAAGAATCCCATTTGGTGGGTTTTATTTTCGACGTTTACGAGGATTGTTCAACTCTTGATATGAAGCCAAAAACTTCTTTGGGTTTTGGCGCTGTACAACACGCAATGTGTAACCAATGTTTTCAAGTTCTTTTTTGAGGTCGGCATATTCATCTTCTGTTGCTATTACAGAGCTTCTTATACAACCTTTGTAATCCGCACTTGAGTGTTGCCCTACGTGCTGATAGCAAGTTACATTCCCTGAAAAATCAGCAGCCTCGTGAGGGAAAAGTGCAAAAATTTCACCTTCAAATTCTTTTGTGGTTTCTTTACGAAATACCACATCAGTTATTTGTTCTTTTTTCTGTTTCATACTTTTAATGAGTTAAAAAAAACGGAGTGGTGGATTTAAACCACCCCGTTTTCTTAGAACAAACAAACTTAATTCAATTCAGGTTTTGGGTTAAACTTCATTGGCGCATCTTTACCTATTAAGGCGTTATCAATCACTTCAAACATTTCATCAAAATAGATATTCTCGTATTTGTGAGTGAGTTCCGCATATGCAGGTGTTAAAGCCTCTTTTCTTGTGGTCTTCTTTCTGAAAATAAGAATGTCATACGTATCCATTCCATTTAGAGAAATATATACCCATGCTTTGCGTCCAACGGCTGTATTGTTTACAAGCAAACGCAAGGTTCCAAGTGCAGGGTGAGAATAAATATCACCATTCGGACTGCAAATTGCTTCTACATCTTTTTGACCGAATCTACTTTCAATGCCCCAGGCCATAATGCCCCACTTGTTCATTAAAAGCTGTTGCCAAATTGTTTGAGCAATTTCCATGTAACGTGTCATACTGTTTTTGTTTTGTTCTGCTTACAATGAGTTACAAGGAAAAGTTTGGTGGGTTTAAGATTTACATTTGACCTAATCCAGAACTAGAAAATGGGTGGTCATCATCATATGGGTCAACATCGTAAATGGCTTCACCAAATTCATCATAAGCAACTCCATGAATAATCTCATAGCCCTCAGAGGTGAGCCTTGGTCTTACAGAGCCTCTTTCTTCCATTTGACGTGCTTTGTAAGAAGCATTTGCGGGTGAAATGCGTGTTGTGTTGTTGCGTTTTTTTGGGTCTACCGTGTTCCAGTATTTATCTTTACATACGGTTTTGGGTTGGCTTTTACAAAAAGCTTGTTGGTAATGCGTTTTAATGAATTGCGTACCACATGAAGGGCAAATGCAAGTTTCACCTACATTGCTTTTTTTGTTTAACTGGTATCTGGCTTTCATTTTCATGCCTACAATGAGTTTAAGGTTTGAGTTCGGTGGAATTAAAAATTACAATTCCCAAAATTTTTTCCAACTTCAAACCTAAAGAAAAAGAGAAATCAAATTTTCCTTTCCTCAAACTCTTTACATCTTCAACAGAAATATCTAGTTGTTCAGCAAGTTCCTCAATGCTTAGTCCTTTTTCTTCCATAGCTATGATAATATCAATAGCAATGACACCTAAAAGACGAAACATCTGGCGGTTTTTTTTGCGCTTTCTCATATTCTGAGCCGTCTTGCTGTCATGAGAAACAAGTGCATCAAATTTTTTCCTAGTTTTCTTGTCCATATCTGCTGAAGGCCTCTTTTTTTGTTCGTTACACTATCAATGAGTTGTAAAACATTAAAACGATTTTACAACAATGTATAAGAGTAATGTAGCTTCACTTGGTTTTACCCATCTTTTGCAGGTTATTAAGGTTGTTTACCATCCGAAAGGGTTATCTCCTCTTTTTACCGCTACACTACTCTTATACTTTGCCGTTGCTGGTTTGAGTTTGGTGGCTTTAGGAAAGGGTTTTATCCCACACTTCTTTTGTTTTTTCTAACACCAAAGGTGATGCTCCAAAGTCTTGCAATGTCTTAATCCAGAACTTTACAGCACGTTTCTTATTAAGCGCACCACCGCCTGTAAATTTGTCCATTGAAATAAATGGCTTGAGAATGATTTCCTCTTGTTGATTGGTAACGTTTTGAGGAATACCCAAGTCCTTAAGATTAGGTGCTTTTGAATTGAAGTCCATTTCTGTATTTGTTTGTTACACTATCAATGAGTTGCTGGTTTGAGTTTGGTGGCTTTAATAAGCCATGTAACAATAATGAGTTATGCCTTTCTCCGTTTTGTGGTAGTGGCATTTTCCAAGCATTCCATCTGGAATAAAGTCTTGCATTCTGCTTCTAGCCTTGTCGTCAGCCTCTTGTTGGCTATCAGCTTGAACAATAATATTTAAACGAGCAACAGGTTGACCATCCAAATCAAAACTCTTTTTGCTCATGTAGTGACGTACTGTTTCTTTCAATGCCATAGTTGTTTGTTTGCTTCATAGACAATGAGTGCCAAGGGAGAGGTTTGGTGAATTTAAGAATCATAAAAAATATGTACAATAAAATCCACCAAACCTGACAAATATACTCATTACTTGTGAGAAAATCTATCTTATAGGGAGAGATATATTAACAAAAAAAAATGAAACGAACACTTAAGTCCGTTTCATTTGCTTTACATCTAATTTTATGGGTTATTCGGTGCGTTTCCTCCGTACATTTGCGGAATGTTGTCAGGGTGATTTTCAATCTGTTCAAGCAAAAACTTTGGATTAAAAACACCTTGTCCACAAACTCCACAACTTCTTTCTATTTTAAGTTTCCTGTGGCTTGGTCTTACACGTTTGCAACACTTACATTCAACTCGGTATTTTGTTTTATATGCCATTACTTTGGTGACATCCAAGTTGACAGATTTTCCACAACGCTCAGGTCTTGCACCTACTTTTACCGCCCATGCTTTCCATTGCCATGAATGGTCGGTTGTGCCTCGTTGCTCATAATCAAGTGCGTGAGCAATTTCGTGGCGTATGGTATCCTCAGCCTCTTTTTGGTCAATTGTAGGTAACAAGTGCAAGCTAAGTTCAATAGTCTTGATATTTCGACTTTTATTAACTTTGCAAGTTCCAAAAGCAGTTCGCTTTTTGCCCCATACAAAACGCCACCCTTTCGAGGTCAAACCCCATTCGGCTAACAAATCATTAGCAAGTCGCTCTAAAAGATTTTTACGTTCTTTTGGAGTGATTAAAATGTGGCCATAGTTACCGATTGATTTATCCATTGTATTGTTTGTTTGTTCTAATTACAATGAGTTCATAAACCCAGTTTAGTGGATTTTAAATTGAACTTATAATTTTAGAACGTACTTAGCACAACCCCGTTGAATGCCTGCTTTGGTCAAAGATGAAACTCCAAGTGCCCTTGCATCACTAAACCCAACACAAGGAATTGAAATGCCAAACGTACAAAAGTGGTTAGGGTTATCAGTATAATACACTTTGCATCCATACACCTCCAACTCTGAATAGTTGCAACCGTATTGGTATTTTGCAATAGCTTTTAAATGCTTTTTTAAGCCAGAAACACTACCAAAATGTTCTTTAATAGCTTTCTTTAAAGCTGATTTGCTGAATTTTTTCAACTGAGTACTCATAATTCCTGAATGTTTGTTCTGAATACAATGAGTTCTAAAATTTGGTTCGGTGGATTTTAATCTTCCAAAAACCCTTGTTGCTCTAATTGTTGGTCAAGTTCTAAGTGCAATGCCTTAAAAGTATTTCCAGAATCAATGCTTAATTTTTCACGAGAAACTTCTGCAGCCAATAAAGCTTCTTTTAAGCTATTGACCTCTGCTTCTGTTAAAGAGATGGTGTAATTTTTCATGCCACTATTTGTTTGTTCTGTCAACAATGAGTGTATGATTTTGATTTAGTGGATTTACTTTCTCCTATTTATTCTCCTTTCTATTTTAGATACAACTACTTTGACTGTTATAAGACTGATTAAGTAACCTAAACACCCAGTGAATAACAATACTCCAAAAAATAAAAAACGTTCACTACGACCAAGAAAAACATTAAATATGCCTATGCAACCAATAATAAAAACTACAATTGAAATAAACAAACAAATTACCAGAAGATAAAAAGTGATTAGTTTATTTTTCAAGGTTGTTTTAATTTAGGGAGTATTGGAAAATAGGCACAAAACGCTCCGAAATACGCCAACACTTTACGTTCTCGTTTATCTCTATGCGTTCTTTACCTTTTTTGTAAACTTCTGCAATAAGTTCTCCAGGATATAATCCGCTTGGTTTAATGTTAGACAAACGATAAAAGGCGTTTTTCTTCAAAAAGACATTCACAGGGAAACCAAAAGCCTCACCATCATTATTAACACATATTGCAATGAATTCTACTGACATATTCTTTTCTTTATCTCTACAATGAGTTAAAGGGAGAGGTTTAGTGGATTTAAGAAAACATCTTTTTTGTAACACTTAAATCCACTAAACTGGACAAATGTACTCATTCTCTTGGGGAAATTGTACCCCATAGGGAGAGAAAGGTTAACAAAAAAAAGAACGGGTTTTTAGCCCGTTCCTTAAACTTTCTCGCAAAGGGAGAGGATTACCCCTCAATTGTTATTTCAATCCCTTTAACCCGTATCTTACGCAAATTTGACAACTTTACCGTGCGAAAGTGAAACTCTAATTTTTGAAATTCAGCGTGGTTGGCAAGTTGGTTAGCATTTGCACGAATTGCCTCGGCTAGGGAGAGGTTGCCTGACGCCTCTGCTTGTGCTGCTGCTTTTAATGCGTGGTTAAAAGCTGAATTTTGAACCGCTTTTTTGTTTCCTGCAAGCCCTGAAGGGGTAAAGAACTCTAAGGTTCGAGCCTCTTCTCGGCTAATTTCCTGACCTTTGTGGTAGTAGGTCGTCTGTGGTTTGCTATGGGTTTCCGCTACAAAGACAAGATAAGCGTTGTCTGCATTTTGCTCCGCTCCATCTTTGAAACAAATGGCTCGGTTTTTATCGTAGTCTGAATAGAAACGCCCAGTCATTTTGTTTGGCGTCCACTCAAATTCAATTCCACACTCCTTCAAAATTCGGTCAATCTTAGCTTTGTATTTGCTGTGCAAAGTAGCATTCAAGCTAACAAGTTTCTGTAATTTGTGACGCTTTCCGTCAAATTCGTCGTAAGTTTTGTCCTGACGTGAACCTGCCTCGTTGACAAAGTAAGTCAAACCTGAAAACGTTGCGCCTTTGTTGTCATTCTGCATGAAATCCAAAAGCTGTTGCATTGTCATTTTTACCTGTTCCATAATAATTGGGGTTAAAGGGTTGTTTGTTTGTTCTGAAATCAATGAGTTGCCTCTCGGTGTTCGGTGGGTTTTAACTTCAAATTATTTTTTTGAATCCTCACTCGAATTTTGGCTTTTCAGCTTTTCATTTTTCTTTTCCTGCTGAATAAAATCCAAAAATTGTAACTTGCTCATTTTTAAAACTGCCATGATAACTGGGTTTAAAAGATTGTTTATTCTTAACTTAATGAGTTGCCTCTCGGTGTTCGGTGGGTTTTAACTTCAAATTATTTTCTGTATTTCCACTCTACTTGAACTTAATGAGTTGCCTCTCGGTGTTCGGTGGGTTTTAACGTTATAAATTCACTAAAACTCACTAAACTCTTTTTTGAAACTCATTGATTTCAGAACAAACAATAAAATACAACTATGAACGCAAGTGATGTTTTAGTATTCGAGCCGCAAAATCGTTATCCAATAAAAGGAAACGAAATACAAATTGCAACTACAAATTACAAAGGGGTGCTGATTACAGAGAGAACTTTCTTCCCTTGGAACCCGTTTAAAAACATTGTAGTAACCTATATTGTAGATTTAGTGTTGCCTATGGATACTGTTGTTGAAAATGGTGAAATGGATGATGCTTACTACACAGATGAAGGGTTTGGACTTCCCGTGTTTTCAGAAAAAGGTGGTTGTATTCTTGAAGAAGTCTTAAAGTTTATTGACCAATACAAAGGTGGTTAATATCCACCAAACCCAAAATTAAAACTCATTGATTTCATAACACAATAACAATCATATCATGTCAGACGTTAAAGTTTCTACCGCTATTCTTTCTCACTTGTCAGACGTCCAAACTCACTTGGAGTTGGCTCTTAATTCTCAAAACCTGATAACACAACACGTTGCCAGTGAAGAAGCAAGACAAAGAATCAACTTTGTGAAGATGCTTATTTTGAAATACCCCGACACTTCAGTTAGCGTTTCTAACGACAAGTTAGATGAAATTCAACGAGAAGTTTTTGAGCGTTTTCCAAAAAAGGCGGTTTCTTAAAACCACCAAATCAAACCTTAGCACTCATTAACAGTATAACCAATAAACATTACAAGTTATGTACAAGTCAGAAAAAACTGCTAAACTGAAAGAATTGCTTGAAGGGTTAACTGATTACTCAAATAAACAACTGATTTTTGATGCCGATGATAAAAGCCATTTAGAAATTTTGTCAGAGGCGGGTGAGCTTGCGCGTGATTTATCACGAGGTATTTTTGTGCCTGACTTAAATGGAAAAAAAGCCATTGAGTTTGCAAAAGAACTATTGGAAAAAGGCGAAAAAATCCAAGCCGTTTATGTCATTAAAAGAGAGTTGGGGATGGGTTTAAGAGAAGCAAAAGAATTTGTGGATAACGGTTTTAAGGTTTCTTAAAATCACCAAACCAAACCTTAGCACTCATTAACAGTATAACACAACATCATTGAGCATGGAGAATATTAAAGTCCTCAAGCAAGAAGCGAAAATCCTTTTGGAAAAAGGCGATGTAAACGGTCATATCGCCAAATTGATTGAAATTGACCAAGCCCAACAACGAATGTCAAGTGTAGCCTAATTTAAGCCCCTAAATAGCCCCTATGGACGTTGGGTGTTAATTAGCTCACACAACTGCCTATGGGGCTTTAAGGGCCTAAATAGACCCTTAAATAAGCGTATCAATAATAAGGCGCTAAAAAGGAAGTTGCTCTAGGGACCCCCCCGACCCCATCAAAATATTTTTCTCATATTTTTCACATCTTTTTCTGACCCCTTGATTTATTATCAGTGTGACTTCTTTTTGTTTCACATATCATTTGCATCACATTATAATATGATTTAGGCCCCACCCCCAAAGTTTTTTAGAGCGTGTAATTTAGGTTTTTGAAAATTTTTTTTCTGGTCAAATTTCTGATGTTTTTTTGACCTTTTATTTGTTTATAGAGGTTATTTGATTATTTACCATTACACACAAGTTAATACTAGGGGTTGTATGAAAAATTTAAGAGCTCATATTAGGATGATTTTGGAGCAAGTCATGGAGGTTGCCAACCAGGTTGTTCAAGGGTTTGATTTGGATGTTTTCAGAGGGTTAAAGACTTTTAGGGAAAGGGTTGATTATTGTCAGCGTTCTTTGGTTCGGATTTCTTCTGGCAGTTCTAGGATTGTATATGATTTGGGTGATGGCAAAGTTTTAAAGATAGCCAGGAATAGAAAGGGTTTATCTCAGAACCAAAAAGAGGCTGCTTTATCGGATGATTGGGTATTTTCTTCTGAGGGGATAATTGCGAAGGTATTGGATGAGGTTGAGAGTGGAGAGTGGATAATATCTGAGAAGGCCAGA